>JABJES010000300.1 GCA_018663165.1 Rhodospirillaceae bacterium | reverse complement strand
GGCCAGCCAGGCCCGAAGCGACCAGGAAGAATAATTTTTGTTGCCGATGGTAAGGGTGAAATCAGCCATAGAATGCGCTCGTCTTGTTTAAAAAATAGCCGTGCTGCCATGATTGTCGCCATGGTTGTCGCTGTGGGGGGCATTTTAGCCTGCCCCCTTCTTTCACCCTAGAGAGAAAAATCCAGAGCCGGGAATGGGGGGGGGCGCAACAATTCCGGCGAGGGAACGAGTCCCATAAAGACCATAAATCAAGCGTAATTAGTTAGTTCAAACCACTACATCATGTAAAATTTGAAGACGAGGTCTTGATTTACACGTTTTCTTCCCCTAGTTTGATACGAGTCCGGAACAAATTCGACATTGCTGGTTGGGGGGCATGGCCCTTTTCACCGGAGAAAAGGAATAGAGGCGATGAAAATCGAGAGCCAGAAGGCACTGAATATCTGGCGGGTGGCGCTGGTCGAAATCGTTCGTAATGAACGGCCTGACCTGACCTCGCGCCAGATGGCGGTGCTGTTGACTGTGTATCTCGCCGCCGGGCCGCATACGGTGCGCGGCCTTGCCGCCAGTCTCAATGTATCGAAGCCGGCGATTACCCGGGCCCTTGACCGTTTGAGCGAACTTGACCTCGTGCGCCGCAAGGCTGACGAGGCGGACCGTCGCAGCATTCTCGTTCAGCGCACCGTTAAGGGCTCTGTTTTCTTAAGTGAGTTCGGCGAGGTTATCCGCCAGGCCGCTTTGGAAGTTGACGGCGAAGGCGGCGCGTCTCTCCCTGGAGAGGATGCCGGTTCTGCTGTTGGCTTGGGAGCCGGTGAAGATGAGCCGGATCGTCTGGCCGCCGGCTAGTCTTTCTGTCAGCCCGGCCTTTCCACAGCGCGACTTTCTCCATTTCGGGAACTTGATCTTCCCAGCCTTTCATCTTATTCGAATTTATTTGGGGCAAGCCTGTTGGCTCAGGAGTGCCCTAACCGCGATATAGGGCCCTGTCCCGGATGCCCAATTCATTGCAGAGGGTCAGGTTGCCAGTCCGACTTCTTCAACGGCCTCAAGTTCAAAGGCGGCGGCCATCAAGGCGCGGGTGTATGGCTCAACGGGATTATCAAAAATGCTGTCGGCCGTGCCTTGTTCGACGACCTTGCCGGCACGCATGACGATAATATCGTGGGCAAGAGCGCGGACGACCTTGAGGTCGTGGCTGATGAAAAGATAGGTCAGGCCAAAACGGGTCTGGAGATCGCGCAGAAGATCGACGATCTGGGCCTGAACCGACATGTCGAGTGCGCTTGTCGGTTCATCGAGAACGATGAAACTGGGGTGTAGTACCAGCGCCCGGGCAATGGCGATACGCTGGCGCTGGCCGCCTGAAAACTCGTGGGGAAAGCGGTTGGCCATCGACGGGTCAAGGCCGACATCGATGAGCGCGGTGTCAATTATGTCGCGCCGTTCGCGCGCATTTTTGCCGATTTTGTGGACGCCCAGCCCCTCGCCGATGATCTGGGCAATCGACATACGCGGCGAAAGAGAGGCAAAGGGGTCCTGAAAGACCATCTGCATTTCCCGGCGCAGGGGACGCATTTCCCGCCAGCCCAGTAGGTCGATGGCGCGACCGTTGAAATGAATGCCGCCTTCGCTTTTTTCGAGCCGCAACAGACCGAGGCCGAGAGTGGTTTTACCACAGCCGGATTCTCCGACAACGCCGAGAGTCTGTCCCTGGCGTAAGTTCAAGGTGACGCCATCAACGGCGCGCACATGGCCGACCACTCGGCGCAGTATTCCTTTTTTAATCGGAAACCAGACTTTGAGATTGTCAGTGTTCAGGAGAACTGGCGCTTCCGGGTTTCCGGGGCCAGGACTGCCCCCCGGCTCTGCGGCGAGTAATTCCCTGGTGTAAGGATGGGCGGGGGCATCGAAGACGCGAGGGGTTTCGCCGCTTTCGACAATTTCGCCGTCCTTCATGACGCAGACACGCCCCGCCATCTTGCGGACGATGCCAAGATCGTGGGTGATCAGCAGCATGGCCATGCCGAGGCGCGCCTGAAGGTCGATGAGGAGTTTCAGGATTTGCGCCTGTATGGTGACGTCCAGCGCCGTTGTCGGTTCGTCGGCGATCAGAAGGTCCGGTTCGTTGGCGAGCGCCATGGCGATCATCACCCGTTGGCGCTGGCCGCCGGAAAGCTGATGAGGATAGCTGACAAGCCGCCGCTCGGGCTCGTCTAATCCGACAAGGTCGAAAAGCTCCAAGGTTCGCGCACGGGCTTGGGCTGCATTCATTCCCTTGTGGAGAAAAAGAACTTCCGCGATCTGCTTGCCGATCATATGTAACGGATTGAGTGAATTAATAGGCTCTTGAAAAATCATCGCGATGCGGTTGCCGCGGATGGCGCGCAAGGTGCTTTTTTTCGCCCCCATCAATTCCTCGCCGTCGAAAAGGATGCTGCCTGAGGGGTGATAGGCCATGGGATAGGGCAGGAGTTGCAGGATCGACAGGGCCGAGACAGATTTGCCTGATCCGCTTTCGCCGACCAGGGCCATGGTTTGCCCGTGCTCTATGTCGAATGAAATATTGCGCACGGCCTGGACGTCGCCGGTCCCGTCCTGGTCATCCCGTTTGCCGAGGGGGCCACTGCGGAAGGAAACCGAAAGGTCGCGCAGGGAAAGGAGGGAATCACGGCCGCTCATCGCATCAGTTTCCTTGGGTCAAAAGCATCACGCACGGCCTCGCCGATAAACACCAGCAAGCTCAGCATGACGGCCAGGGTTGCAAAGGCGGTGATGCCGAGCCATGGGGCGTGGAGGTTGGTCTTGCCCTGGGCCAGCATTTCGCCAAGGGAGGCCGAGCCTGGCGGCAGACCGAAACCAAGAAAGTCCAGCGAGGTCAGGGTGGTGATCGAACTGCTGAGAATGAAAGGCAGGAAGGTCAGTGTCGATACCATGGCATTGGGCAGAAGGTGACGGAACATGATGGTCGGGGTTGATACGCCCAGCGCCCGGGCGGCGCGCACATATTCGAAATTCCGTGCGCGCAGGAATTCTGCCCGCACCACGCCTTCAAGGGTCATCCAGTTGAACAGCAACATCAGGCCCAAGAGCCACCAGAAATTCGGCTCGGTGATGCTGGCCAGGATAATCAGCAGAAAGAGAACCGGCAGACCGGACCAGATTTCGATGAACCGCTGAAACAAAAGATCGGTCAATCCACCGAAATAACCCTGAATTGCACCTGCCGCAATGCCGACGATGGAGCTGAAGATGGTCAGAGTCAGACCGAAAAGGATCGAAATCCGAAAGCCGTAGATCAATCGCGCCGCCACGTCGCGTCCCTGGTCGTCGGTGCCGAGCCAGTTTTCACTGCTTGGCGGGGCAGGTGAGGGAACCGGCAGATCGTAATTGATGGTGTCATAGGAAAAATGGATCGGCGGCCAGATCATCCAGCCGTTGTCATTGATAAGGTCGTCGAGAAAAGGATCTCGATAATCGGCCTCGGTTTTGAATTCACCGCCGAAGACGGTTTCGGGATAGCTTTTAAAGGCGGGAAAATAAAAACCATTGTCAAAATGCACGACCAGCGGCTTGTCATTGGCGATAAGCTCGGCTCCAAGGCTGGCGATGAACAGAATAAGGAACAGCCACAGGGAGAAAAAGCCCCGCCGGTTGGCCTTGAAATTTTCGATGCGCCGACGGGTTACCTGCGTTATGGCGATGCCGAGAAATTTGTCCTGGAAAACCATTTAGACCTCCCGGCTTTCAAAGTCGATGCGGGGGTCGATCAGGACATAGGTGAGGTCGGAAACAAGTTTCAGCAGCAACCCGATCAGGGTGTAGATGTAAAGGGTGCCGAAAAGAACCGGATAGTCGCGGCCGATGGCGGCCTCAAAACCAAGCAGGCCGAGTCCGTCCAGGGAGAAGATAACTTCCGTCAACAGAGAGCTGGTGAAAAGAATGCCGACAAAGGCGCTGGGGAAACCGGCGATAACGATCAGCATCGCATTGCGGAAGACATGGCCATACAGCACCTGGCGTTCGGACAGGCCCTTGGCTCGCGCCGTCAGCACGTATTGCTTGTTGATCTCTTCAAGGAAAGAGTTTTTCGATAGCATGGTCAGCCCGGCAAAGCCGCCGATCACCATGGAAAGAACCGGCAGGGCGAGATGCCAGAAATAATCGGTGATTCTTGCCGGCCAGGAAAGCGACTCCCAGTTTTCCGAAACCAGGCCGCGCAGGGGGAAAACATCCCAGTAGCTGCCCCCTGCAAAGAGCACGATCAGCAGGATAGCGAAAAGAAAGCTCGGAATGGCATAGCCGATGATAATGAAGCCGCTGGACCAGATGTCGAAGGCGGTGCCGTCGCGAACCGCCTTGGCGATGCCGAGCGGGATCGAAATCAGATAGACGAACAGGGTTGTCCATATGCCCAGAGATATGGAGACCGGCATTTTGTCCAAAATCAGATCAATAACGGAGCGGTCTCTAAAAAAACTGTCGCCGAAATCGAATGTCGCGTAATTGCCGATCATCTGGAAAAACCGTTCATGGGCAGGTTTGTCGAAGCCATAAAGTTTTTCGATATCGGCGATAAGATCGGGGTCCAGCCCACGGGCACCACGGTATTTTGAAGACCCTCCCAGCGCTTTTGAATCGCCGCCCGCCGGGCCCGTCTGCTGGGTTCTGGTTTCACTGGCCGAGCCGCCACCAATCCTGGCTGTTGCCTCGATCGCCGTGCCCTTGATGCGGGCAATCATTTGTTCAACCGGCCCCCCAGGTGCTGATTGAACAATAATGAAGTTGATGACCATAATTCCGAACAAGGTCGGGATGATGAGAAAAAGGCGTCGAATAATATAGGCAAGCATGATTGTTGGCTGTGTCCTGTTCTATTCGTCGTCACGGCGTCGGCGTGTGCGTAGCCATTGCATAAGGAAGGCAATGATGGCGATGGCGGCAATCGACAGCCATAGTTCGCCAGCGTTTAATCCTTCTTCTTCCGCCTCGTCATCGCCGTCTTCCATGGACACGATGTCGGCTTCGACCGCCGCCCCTTTTTCAGCCATCAACACGGCTTCTTTTTCAGGGGCCACCCACCAGAAGCCAAAGCCTAAGGCATATTTCGGCGTTACTGCGGGTTGCGAGAATTTGTTCCAGAAGGCGACGCGATAGGCCTGAATGTGCCAGTGGGGGATGACGTAATGACCCCATAACAGCACCCGGTCCAGCGCTCGTGTGCGCGTGATCAGCGTTTTGCGATCTGGTGCTGCAATGACCCGTTCGATCAATTCATCGATAACCGGGTCCTTGATGCCAATGGTGTTGCGGCTGCCTGGGATATCGGCGGTTTTAGAGCTCCAATAATCACGCTGTTCGTTTCCAGGTGAAAGGGATTGGCCAGCACCACCGACGATCATGTCAAAATCAAAATCCTCAATTCGCAGTTCATATTGCGAGGAATCGACAGTGCGAATCCGCGCATCAACGCCGAGGCGCTCCAAATTTTTGCGGAAGGGGGCGGCAACACGCTCGAACTGGGGGTTGGCGAGGAGAATCTCGAAGGCCAGCGGCGCGCCGGTTTCAGCATTCACCAGATGATTGTCTTTCAGCACCCAACCGGCTTTTTCCAGCAATCGCCTCGCCTCGCGCAGATTGGCGCGCATACCGCCTTCGCGCTGTGATGTCGGGGGTGCGTATTCGCTGCTGAAAACTTCTGGCGGCACCTGGCCGCTGAACTCTTCGAGGAGAACAAGTTCGTCGCCGGATGGCAGGCCGCTTGAGGCCAGTTCTGAATTAGAAAAATAACTTTTTGTGCGGGCATAGGCGCCGAAAAACAAATTGCGGTTCGTCCATTCGAAATCGAACGCCTTGGCCAGAGCTTCCCGTACTTTGGGATCCTTGAATATTGGGCGGCGGGTATTAAAGACGAAAGCCTGCATGCCGGTCGGCTGCTGGTTGGGGATTTCTTCTCTAATCACCAATCCTCTTTTAAGGGCTGGAAAATTATAGCCCGTGGCCCAGACCTTTGAAGCGGTTTCCATGCGGAAGTCATAGGCCCCGGCCTTGAAGGCCTCCAATGCCACCGTCTGGTCGCGGTAATAGTCATAGCGCATGGTATCGAAATTATAACGCCCGGCATTGACCGGCAGATGGGCCCCCCAATAATCGGCCACCCGGTGATAGGTGATGGCGCGCCCTGGATCGACCGAGTCGATTTTATACGGTCCACTTCCCATCGGCGGGTCAAGGGTCGTTTTGGTAAAATCTTTTCCCGCCCAATAGGTCTTGGGCAAGATTGGCAGGCCGTTGCCGATGATCAGCGGCAACTCGCGGTTATCCCCTGGCGTAAAGGTGAATTTGACTTTCCGTTCGGCCAGCCGCTCGATTTTATCGACGCTACTGAAATAGGAACGGTAAAAGGGATGGCCGTGCTCCATCAGGGTATTGAAGGAAAACACCACATCGTCGGCGGTGATCGGCGTGCCATCGTGAAAGCGGGCCTTTTGGCGCAAGGTAAAGGTGACGCTGGAGCGATCCGGCGGGGTTTCGATGGTTTTGGCGATCAGGCCGTATTGGGAAAAGGCCTCGTCGAAGGAAGGGGCCATCAGGGTTTCAAAGACATTTCCCAGGCCGTCAGCGGCAACGCCCTTGAGAATGTAGGGGTTGAGGTTATCAAAGGTGCCGATGGCCGACATGCGGACCTCGCCGCCCTTGAGAGCGGCCGGGTCGGCATAATCGAAATGGGTGAAATCCGGCCCATATTTGAGGTCGCCGTGCATGGCGATTCCGTAAGAGGCATTGCTATCGGCGCCGGTGCTTTTATTGGGTCCGGCGATAAGGGCAAGGACCGTCAGCGGCAGGAATAAAAAGCGGCTTGGAAAATTCCAATTTCCCATGATCAGGGAGTCTCTCCATTCAATATGGCAAGTGCTGTGGCATGAAGGGCGGGATCGCCCGCCGCCAGCACCCGACCGTCTGATCGAAGGCTCAGCGGTTCTCCGTTCCAGTCGGTGATGATGCCGCCTGCGGCCTCGACCACGGGGGCCAGGGCGCAATAATCACAAGGCTTCATGGTGGCCTCGGCGACCAGATCAACAAAGCCGCTGGCGAGCAGGCCATAGGCATAGCAATCGGCACCGTATTGGGGTCTTTTCACCGCCGCGCAAAGGCGCGCATAGGCGTCAATGTCGGTGCCTTCGAACATATGTGGCGTCGTGGCATAGAGCATGGCCTCGGCAATATCCGGGCAGGGGCGGGTCGAAACGTTAATGTCGTTATGGGTCGCAGGCATACCCGTTCCGCCAATCCAGCGTTCGTTCAAAACAGGATGATCGATGACGCCGAGAACCGGGATGTCGTTTTTGAGCAGGCCGATCAAAATGCCGAACAGAGGCTTGCCGGTGATAAAGCCGGCAGTGCCGTCAAGGGGGTCGAGTGTCCAGATATATTCGGCATCAAGACGAACCCCTCCGAATTCCTCACCAAGAATGCCGTGATCTGGAAATTCCGCCTCGATCATGGCGCGCAGGGCCTGTTCGGTTTCACGGTCGGCAATGGTTACCGGAGAGAGGTCTGATTTATCCTCAACATCGATGGTGGCGCGAAAATAACGGCGCAGGATGTCACCGCCCCTATCGGCCATACGTTGGGCCAGGGCGATAATCGGGGTCGGGCAAGGGGGAGCGTTCAACAAGGACATGGCCGGGAGTCTGACCGAAAATCAGTGTAAAGGGAAGCGTCTGTGCGGGGGAATTATAGAGTGCCTCAACTTTGAGGAAGACAATTCTAGAGAGGTTTGAAATTAACGGCGCCGAGAACGAAATCGATATTCACGCTGTTCCTGGACAGGGGCATGATTAAACTGCGGTGGAGCGCATCATGCTTATCGTTGGTTATAAAATAGCCACTGGCCGGGGTCGGCTTGCGGGTGACGGCGGCGGTGGTGACGCTGTAGGACAGGGAATCCCACAAGGATGGTGGAAAACAATCGCTGATGGTTTTTCCCGTCGGGTCGCTGCCGGCGAGGGTGGCCGGAATACGTCCGGCACAGGTGAAGGTGCTTTGGTTGATCTCCCGGCCCAGTTCGGCGATGAAGAAATGGTCATAGAGTTCGGGCGAATGCGGATTGGGAAGAAAATCGTCTGGCGAAGGCAGGTGGCCTTTTTCCCATTTTTCTATCCATAAGGAAAGCGCCAGGGCAGTGGTTCGCCGCTCTTCGCGGGGCAGGGAGGCATCACCTTCTTTTTGGTCTGCTTGTCGAGCCATCGGTGAATACGCCCCAAAATTTATTTCACTCTGCAGACCGACGTATAGCAGTAAAGACCTTAAAAGAATGTGACTTTCGTCAAATTCTAATGTGTTTCAGGGGCCAAAGCCCTGTTTTGGGCAGAATCAGGGGCTAATCCTTTAAACTTTGCAGGTAAACGATGAGATTTGCGCGGTCTTCGGGCTTTTTGAAGCCGGGGAAAATCATTTTGGTGCCGGGGATGGCCTTTTTGGGTTTTGTCAGGAATTTATCCAATTCCTCATCGGTCCAGCTTCCCTTTGCCGCCATCATCGCCTCGGAATAGGCGTAGCCCTCTGTGGCGGCTCTCTTGGCCCCGACAATATTCCACAAAGGCGGGCCGATCTTGGTCTTTCCACCTTTATCGAAGCTATGGCAGGCCTTACATTTTCTGGTGAGCTTGGCGCCCTTTTCGAGGCTCGCCGCAGCTAGCCGGGCGGTCAGGGCGGAATCTATTCCAGTTTCTGCAGCTTGAGTTTCCGTGGCTGCTTCGGCGATGGGTTCGGCAGGCGTTGTTTCTGGCGCTGCTGTTTCTGGCACCATAGGCTCTTCTGTCATTGCGGCGGCTTCGGCGATGGGCTCGGCCTCGTCTTCGGCCTCGGCTGGGACCTCGTCTGCGGCCGGAGTAGCAACAACAACCTCAACGATTTCGGTCTCGGGTTTCATGAATTCATCGACCAGGACGCCGATGGCGGTGACCAGTAGAAGGGCAAAAAGAACTGCGCCTGCGATCTTGTTGGTTTCGGGGGAAAACACCTGGACGTCTCCTTAAATCTGGTTCGCGGGCGGGGGCGGAAAAGTGATCAGAGTGTTGACGCCCGGATAAGGTTAGCAGATTAATCCCTCAAGGCGGTTTGGTTCAATACCTTCCCCTTTTCCGATAGCCGTAATATGGTCGGGACACGTAAGAAAGCTTTCCCATCAAAGACAAGAGGGTCGCTCTGTGAGCCTTCCCGAGAATCCCGTTATTCTTATCCCGGCCCGCCTTAAGGCGACGCGATTGCCGCGAAAACCGCTGGCCGATATTCACGGCGAGCCGATGATCGTCCATGTCTGGCGGCGCGCTGTAGAGGCGGGTTTGGGGCCGGTCTATGTCGCCTGCGGCGAGGAAGAGACGGCGCAAGCGGTAAAGGCGGCGGGGGGTAACGCGGTGATGACGGATCCCGACCTGCCTTCGGGCTCGGATCGCATCTATCAGGCCCTTGGCCTGATCGACCCGGAGAAAGCCTTTGATGCGGTAATTAATTTTCAAGGGGACCTGCCGACCATCGACCCGCAAGTGATCCGGGCGGTATTGGCCCCACTTGCTGAGGCCCAAGTGGATATTGCGACTTTGGCCTTTGAAATCACCGAGCCCCGGGAGGCCAGTGATCCTAATGTGGTCAAGGCGGTTATCTCTCTTGCTCCTGGGGCAAAAACCGGCCGCGCTCTGTATTTTACCCGCGCCTTGGCCCCCGGCGGGAAGGGGCCGCTTTATCATCATATCGGGCTTTACGCCTATCGCCGCGCCGCCCTGGAAAAGTTTGAAAGCCTTGCCCCCGCCCCGTTGGAGGTCCGTGAGAAACTGGAACAACTGCGCGCCCTTGAGGCGGGGATGCGGATCGACGTCGCTCTCGTTGACAGGGTTCCGCCGGGTGTCGATACTCCCGAAGACCTGGAGCACGCCCGCACGATGCTGGCGCCGGGAAATAACCCGTTCGTCCGGTCGTGAAGGCCGGTCATAGCCACAGGCAAGCCTTTTAATGTCTCAAGACAAAAAAACATCCCCTGGCGGTCAAAACATCATCGCCTTTCAAGGCGTTCCCGGTGCCTATTCCGACCTTGCTGCCCGGAAGGTGTACCCTGAGATGGAAACCCTGCCCTGTCCTTCGTTCGAGGATGCTCTGGAGGCGGTGGAAAAGGGCCGTGCAGGCCTGGCCATGATCCCGGTTGAAAACTCGGTTGCCGGGCGGGTAGCGGAGATTCATCAGATTTTGCCCCATACGGCACTCCATATCGTTGCCGAGCATTTCCACCGGGTGAACCATCAATTGCTGGCTCCAAAAGGGGCGACGATTGAGGGGCTGAAACGGGTTTATAGCCATGTGCACGCCCTCTCCCAGTGCCGCAAATTGATCCGCGAACTTGGGCTTGATCCGATCATTAGCGCCGATACCGCCGGTGCGGCGGCAGAGGTCGCCGAGCGCGGCAATTTGCAAGAGGCCGCCATCGCCTCGAAGCTGGCTGGGGAAACCTACGGGCTTGAGATATTGCGTTCGAATATCGAGGATGCCGAGCACAACACCACCCGTTTCCTGGTTATGGCCCGCGATCCCTTTGATCCTGATCCGGTCAAGGGAAAGATAATGACCAGCCTGGTTTTTTACGTCCGCAACGTGCCAGCGGCGGTTTACAAGGCGCTCGGTGGGTTTGCCACCAACGGCGTCAACATGACGCGGCTGGAAAGCTTTATGATCGACGGCAGCTTTGCCCAGGCTCAGTTCTACATGGATATAGAAGGGCATCCTACGGAAGAAAATGTGCGTCTGGCGCTGGAAGACCTCAATTTCTATTCCCGCGAGGTCAAAATTCTCGGTGTCTATCACGCCCATCCCTTCCGCCAGGGGAAAGAAAATGCAGCGGAATAGGGGGAATCAGCTCGGACTGTGCCCTCTCGATGGATTGCCTCTTGCCTGTGCCCCTGAGAGAGGTGATAAACTCAATTTGGGAGACCGGCGGCGGGCGGAGCCCTCGCCAACCCGGTCAGATCCGGAAGG
>JABJES010000141.1 GCA_018663165.1 Rhodospirillaceae bacterium | reverse complement strand
TTTTTCGGCTAGAACCGCAAAGGCGAAGGCGGCGATTAACAGGGCGCTCAACTCCATTTCCTTTTCTTTTTTCTTCAGCCCGGAAAGGAACCTGCCGCAAAGGGGAAAGACATAAAGGCCGATCAGCGCAGTGGAGATAAAAAATATGGCAACTTTGCCGATCAACAGGAAAAACTCGTTGGGGCCGATACCTGTGCCACCGTTAAGTGCACTCATCAGACCGGTTAGCCAAGCCAGAACTAGCAGGCTCAATATGTCGTCAAAAGCCGCCGCCGTGACAATGATCTGGCCCGAACGGGAATTGAGCTTTCCAAGATCAAGCAGGATACGCACTGAGGCCGGGACGGCAGTAACGGCCAACGCCGTACCGATAAACGCGGCCTGAATAAACCGCAAGGGCGTATCGGGCAAAAAGGCCCAGCCAAGTGCCGAGCCGAGTGCCAGTGGTGCCACCATCCCGCCTATGGCGACAACAAAGGAAGGGCCGGAATATTTAAAGATTTTATGGGGCTGCATCTCAATGCCAGCAAACAACATGATGAAAAACATGCCGAGATCGGTGATCGCATGTAGCATGTGGTTGTTCTGGAGGTGGTCCAGCTCGGGCATGAGGCCGGTCCAGTGCCCAAGGGTCACACCGAGAAGGATGCCGGCGATGAGTTCCCCCACCAGAGACGGCTGGCCCATGTGCACGGCCAATTCGCCGAAGGTCCGGGTGGCTACCAGCAGGATCAGAAGGACGAAGAAAAGCTCCATAACCGTGTGCTCCTGAATCTCTGTTTACTTGATATTATCTCACATTATCGCCGACGAAAGGATTACTGCGCCGCTCTTCGCCGAAGGTGGAGAGGGGGCCGTGTCCGGGGACGAAAGTCACCTCGTTGCCAAGAGGCCAGAGCTTTTCCTGAATGGCGTTGATCAGGGTGTCGTAATCGCCGCCGGGAAAGTCTGTGCGCCCAATCGAGCCCTGGAAAAGCACATCGCCGACAAAGGCCATTTTGGTTTTTGGCTCAAAAAAGACCAGATGTCCGGGGG
Source organism: Rhodospirillaceae bacterium (assembly GCA_018663165.1). Taxonomy (GTDB): domain Bacteria; phylum Pseudomonadota; class Alphaproteobacteria; order UBA11136; family UBA11136; genus JABJES01. Next base: position 3,854 of record JABJES010000141.1, on the reverse strand, counting down.
TATGGCCGGGGCAATGGAGAACATTAAGGGTGACGTTGCCAAAGGACAAAGTGTCGCCTTCCTCAAGCCAGCGGTTCGGGGTGAAGGCCCGCGCATTGGGGAGACCGTACATGTCTTTCTGGGCAGGGATTCCGTCGATCCAGTACTGATCGGCCCGGTGCGGTCCCTCAATGGGACAGCCGGTGCGTTCAGAGATTTCGGCGGCTCCCCCGACATGGTCGATATGGCCGTGGGTAATGAAGATCTTTTCCAACTCAACCTCATGCGCCTTTATTAGCTCAAAAATATTCTCGATATCGCCGCCGGGATCGACAAGCGCCCCCTTGCCGGTTTCTTCGCATTGAAGGAGAGAGCAGTTCTGGAGCAGGGGCGTAACCGGAAGTGTGGTGAATTTCATTTTGCTCTTCTTTTGGCCAGGGTTTGTTTCAGGCGGGGTTAAGCTCAGCAAACAGACCGTAATGGTCGGACAGGGGAATACGCAAGCCGTCTTTGACCGTGACCCGTGGTTCAAACAGGGCCACTCGAGCTGACCCAGGGCGGAATTGAACGGCCTCTGGGCGCAGGAAGACATGATCGATCCGCTGAGGCGGCAATCGTCTGTCGGCCTCGCGCCAGATTACCGGGTTGGCCGGATCCCAGGTATAGGCTGGTGCGGTGGCGGCTCCTGTCGTGCCCCCAGTCTCGGTGTAGGTGTCGGTGAACCCGGCATTGAGTACTTGGCGGTAATTTGATTGAGAGGTGTGAGGTCCCGCATTGAGGTCGCCGGCAAGAAGGGTCGCCACCATTGCTTCGTCGGTATTTCCTGGTTCAGCCAGTTGGTGAAGTTCTTTAAGCTGGCGGGCACGCAGGCCGTCGGTCGCGATGCTTTCGGGATGGCGGAAAAGCCCACCGGCGGTCAAATGCATGTTCAAAATTTTGACCGGCCCCAGTCCGGAAATTGAAATGATGCCTTCCAGAACACCTGGCCGGGTGACGATCTTTTCTTCGACGCAGGCAGCGCGAAAGGGGTGCTGACAAACAGATTGAAAAGGATGGCGGGAAAAAATCATCAAGCCGGTGCCGTGGCCGCCGCCTGGATAGGTGGCACCGGCGGCATGGGGATAGTCGCGACCAAGTCGTTGGGTGAGAATTTTCCGGTGAGCGGGACGGAAAACCTCTTGCAGGCAAATTACATCGGCCCCTTCCTCACACAGCGCATCGGTAAGGGCATCCAGGCGTGCGTCGACGTAAGGTGCGCGGCGATAGAGCGGCAACCATCCGAACAGGCGAAGATCGAGAAGAAATGTATTCAGGGTGAGGATGGAGAACATGCAGCTTAAGGTATGAGGAGAATAAGGAAAGCCGCTGTTGAACTGGAAGGGGAAGCGGCAAGGAGTCGATTATTGATCAATCAGCTTGTCGAGGACCGCCTTGATCTTGAGCTTGAACATATCAAGTTGCAGCGGCTTCATAAAATAATACTCGGCACCGGCCATCTTTGCGCCGTTGAAATCCTCGGTCGAGGTTTTAGAGGACAGCATGACGAAAGGCAGTCCGGGGAACATGGCGCGGACCTGCTTCATAAAGGTAATGCCATCCATCTTGGGCATGGTGATGTCAGAAATGACGAGATCGAAGGGAACCATGTCTTTCGAGAACAGCTTGATCGCTTCGGCACCGTCCTCGGACAGAGTGGTCTTTGAGACACCGACGCTCATCAGGCCGAGATTGAGCAGTTTCCTGATTGATTCATCATCATCGACGATAAGAAGATTAAGGTCTTTGCGCGTTTTTTTGCTATTGGCGTCCGGCATTTTCAAGTCCTGGCCCTGTTTGGCCAAAGCCCCATGGCCCTGGTCCTCGGCGGGGAGAATCCTTCTAATGTCTGTATGCCAATACAGGTGATGATGCCAGTTGAAATTGATTTAAGGGTCCACTTTACCCCGGAAATAGAGCTTTTTTCGGGATATTAGTCCTTTCTGGATGGCCCGTGGGCTTGCATCCGTTTGGCTGCAATGTCGCTAATCTCCTTGCCGAGACCGGGATGTCGCTCAAGCAGATCGGTGAAATCAGTCCCGTCGAGGACAAGAAACTGGCAACTGGTTCGTGCGGTCACCGTCGCTGTGCGGGGTTGCTGGTAAAGGATGGCTATTTCGCCGAAATAATCCCCGGTGGTCAGATGTATCGGGCCTCTGTCCAGATCAATTTCAACTTCGCCGGAGGTTATGAAAAACATGCAATCGCCCCGTTCTCCCTTGCGCAGGACGGTTTCGCCAGGCACCGCCAGCCGGGGTCTGAGAAGTTCCGCGATATCGGCAATATCCATGGCTGAAAGATGGGCGAACAGGGGCACCCGGGCGACCAGGTGCCAGGTGACGGTGAAATCGCGGCGTTTGGCTTCCCGCGTGAACCCGGAAGCGAGAATGGCTGCCGGCATGGCAAACATGCCCAGTCCTAGAAGTGTAACCAGGGCACCGACAAGTTTACCCAGAACGGTAATCGGCACCATGTCGCCATAGCCGACGGTGGTCAGTGTCGCCATGCCCCACCACATGGCATGAGGGATGCTGGCAAAGGCTTCTTTCTGGGCATCCCTTTCGAGGAAATACATGATGCTGGAAAGAAAAACGAGCAGGGTCATCATGATCGTAAAGGCGGCAAACAGAGATTTTCGTTCATTGTGAAAGACAACCATCAGGGTATCCAGGGCGCCTGAATAGCGGGCCAGTTTTAGAATTCTCAAAACCCGGAAGACCCGCATAAAACGCAGATCGAAGGGGATAAAGAAAAATAGGTAAAAAGGCAGGATGGCGATCAGGTCGATCAGGGCCATGGGCGAGAACATGTATTTCAGCCGACCCAGAATCGGGCGGCTGTATTCGCCGCTCAAATCCTCGACGCTTGACCAGACGCGCAATACATATTCGATGGTAAAGACGAAGACAGAGAAGGCGTCGAAGAAATAGAGCCATGCCCAGTGGCGCTCATGGATGGAATCCACCGTTTCAATCGACACGGCGAAAACATTAAGAAGAATGAGGATTATGATGAAGGCATCAAAGGTGCGGGAAACGCGGTCACCGGGGGCGCTTGTTTCGACGATCTCGAAAACCCGCTTTCTAATCATCACCCCTCTCCGATTATTCTATTTCTAATGGAATCATAATCTTCTTGGGCTAGTGTTGCACCAGATAAAGATCATATCGGTCGGTTTTCGGCTTTTACAGTGAGGGACAGAGGAAAAAGCGGATGAAGCAGATTATTGGAGTGGTGGCCGTCGTTGTCGCCCTGGTCGTTGCTCTGCCTGTCTGGGCGGAAGAAAAAAGTGCTGCGTTCTTTTCCGGAGAGGCGCTTTTCGAGAAATGTGACCTTTCGGAGGAATATTGCATCGGCTATGTCACTGCAATTGCCGATGTTATGGAAAAGGTCAAACCGCTCTATGGGGAAACGGCCTGCTTTCCCGAGGGGACCACCCCCGGTGCGCAAACTGATACGATAAAGGCCTGGCTGGCCGAGAACCCGAAGCTGCGTTATCTCAGCGCCACCAGCCTGATCGCCAAGGCTCTGGCCAAGGCGTTTCCCTGCGAATAGTTGAGACAGATTCTCAAAGCGCCCGATAGGCTGCCGGGCGGAGTTGCAAGGCGTCTGTCTTTGCGCGCGCAATCGCCTCTAATAGTCTTTCCTTGTCCTTGGGCAGGGTGCCAGCGAGCGGCAGAGCGTTCGAGGCGTGATTTGAACGAAAAATGACCGGTCGTTCCGGGTTGAGGTGGGCGACCAGTTCTTCCAGCTCAATGAGAATTCCGGCATCGTCCTGAAAAACAAAGGGCTCGCCAAAGTGTTCAAGAAAATCCTGACGACCGGCCTCGTCGAGCATT
>JABJES010000296.1 GCA_018663165.1 Rhodospirillaceae bacterium | reverse complement strand
TCGAGCGCCTGAACGAACAAGTCCGATGCCTTCATGGCCCGGTTCCCCCCTAATCAAAAAAACGACAGGCTGAACCTTGCCATGTTTACCAGAGAATCGCCAAGGTTTCCGGCCCTGCCAGAAGGCCACCAGGGGACACAAGAAAAACCCGCCCCCGGTATTTTCCAGAGGCGGGTTGATCTTAAAGATAAACGCTCAAAGAGCGCCGGGGCAAAGCCCTCTAATTCTTCTTTTTGTCGACCAGCTTGTTGGCCGCAATCCAGGGCATCATCTTACGCAGCTTGGCGCCCACTTCTTCGATATTATGTTCGGCCGAACGGCGGCGCATAGCCTTAAAGCTGGGCTGACCGGCTTTGTTCTCCAGCACCCAGTCGCGCACGAAGCGGCCCGACTGAATATCGTCGAGAACTTCTTTCATGCGCGCCTTTACCGAGGCATCAATGACCCGTGGGCCACTGATATAATCGCCGTATTCGGCCGTATTAGAGACCGAATAGCGCATATTGGCGATGCCGCCTTCATAGATCAGGTCGACGATCAGTTTGACCTCGTGGAGGCACTCGAAATAGGCCATTTCCGGGGCATAGCCAGCCTCGATCAGGGTCTCATAACCAGCCTGGATCAATGCCGTGACACCGCCGCAGAGAACACTCTGCTCACCGAACAGATCGGTTTCGCATTCCTCTTTGAAGGTGGTCTCGATAATGCCCGAGCGTCCGCCACCGATGGCCGAGGCATAGGAAAGGGCGATTTCACGGGCCTTGCCGGATTTGTCTTTTTCAACAGCAACCAGACAGGGCACACCGCCGCCGCCCTGATACTGGGCACGCACCGTATGGCCGGGGCCCTTCGGCGCGATCATGAAGATATCGAGATCTTCACGAGGCTCGATCAGCTTGAAATGAATGGCAAGCCCATGGGCAAAAGCCAATGCCGCGCCTTTTTTGAGGTTAGGCGCCAGTTCCTCACGGTAAAGGTCGGCCTGAAGCTCATCGGGGACGAGAACCATGACAATATCGGCCCATTTTGCGGCAGCAGCAGGTGTCATCACCTCAATACCGGCCGCTTTGGCCTTTTTCACCGAAGCCGAGCTCTTACGCAGGGCAACGACGACGTTCTTGACGCCACTGTCCTTAAGATTATTGGCATGGGCGTGGCCCTGGCTGCCATACCCGATGATGGCGACTTTCTTCTTCTTGATCAGCTTGACGTCAGCGTCACGATCATAATAGACGCGCATAATTTCTACCTTTCACAATCCAGACACACGCCTTTCGGCGTAAATTCGGGGTGATACCTACAGGGGCTTTGGCCCGCGTGCAATAGCTACGATACCTGTGCGGCAGGCATCGACCAGCCCCAGAGGCTCCATCAGCTCAATAAAAGCATCAATTTTATCGCTCGTTCCGGTCATTTCGAAAACGAATGACTTGATTGTACTATCAACCACCCTGGAACGAAAAATATCGGCGATTCGCAAGGCTTCGACACGTTTTTCACCCGTGCCTTTAACCTTGATCAAAGCCAGTTCACGGGCCACGCAAGGGCCATCCTCGGTGAGATCGGAGACCTTATGCACCGGCACCAAGCGGTCGAACTGGGCCTTGATCTGTTCCAGCACCATCGGTGTTCCCGATGCAACGACGGTGATACGGGAAATATTTTCCACCGAGTCCACCTCGCTGACCGTCAAGCTTTCAATGTTATAGCCACGACCGGAAAAAAGCCCGATGACACGAGCCAGAACCCCCGGCTCGTTATCGACAAGAACGGCAATAATCCGCTGTTCGACCTGTTCCACTTCCTTTTGCCCCTTTTTAGCAGCCATCGTCTAACCTTTCCGGCGGACCTCTATCCGCAAAACCCCCTAGACCAGCACCATGCCTTCTTCTGTCCCCTTGCCCTTCGCCTTATCGGCAGGCCCAAGGAGCATTTCGTTATGGGCGGCGCCCGACGGAATCATCGGGAAACAATTTTCCGTCGGATCGACACGCACATCGGCGATCACCGCACAATCGACAGCGATCATTTCCTTGATCAAATCGTCCACTTCCGAAGGCTTCGTTGCCCGCAGGCCCACCGCGCCAAAGGCCTCGGCCAGTTTGACGAAATCGGGCAGGGATTTCATATAGGATTCGGAATATCGTCCACCGTGCATAAGCTCCTGCCACTGGCGGACCATGCCCATGCACTGGTTATTGAGGATAAAGGCTTTAACCGGCAAACGATACTGCATGAGGGTGGAAAATTCCTGCATGTTCATCATAAACGAGGCCTCGCCGGCAATGTCGACGACCAGAGATTTGGGATGCGCCACCTGGGTCCCCATCGCCGCTGGCAGGCCATAGCCCATGGTGCCGAGCCCCCCCGACGTCATCCAGTGATTGGGCTTGTCGAAGCTGAGAAATTGCGCCGCCCACATCTGATGCTGGCCGACCTCGGTGGTGAAATAGGTATCCCGCCCACGGGTCAGCTCACGCAACCGTTCAAGGGCATATTGCGGCTTGATAATGGTATCGGACTTTTCATAACTGAGGCTGTTGCGCGCCCGCCAGCCGTCGATCGTCTTCCACCAGGATTTAAGCGCCTTGGCGTTGGATTTGGCCTTTTTTGCCTTCCACTGCTTTATCAGATCGGCCAGCACGTTGCCGCAATCGCCCTGGATCGTCAAATCGACGGCAATGCTTTTGTTGAACGAAGACGAATCAATATCGATATGGATTTTCTTCGAACCCGGAGCAAAATCAGCAACACGGCCGGTAATGCGGTCATCAAACCGGGCACCGACCGCAATCATCACGTCACAGCCATGCATGGCGAGATTGGCTTCCAAAGTGCCGTGCATGCCGAGCATGCCCAGCGACAGCTTGCCATCAGTGGGATAACACCCCAAAGCCATCAATGTCTGGGTACAGGGAAAACCAGTGAGCTTGAGAAACTCGCCCAACAGCTTTGAAGCCTTGGGGCCGGAATTAATGATCCCGCCACCGGCGTAAATGATCGGCCGCTTGGCATTGGCCAGCATCTCGACCGCCTCGGCAATGGCTGCGGAATCTCCCTTAACCTGGGGACGATAGCTTTTGTGCACCAGCTTCGGCTTGCCGCCATAGGCCGCCTTGTTAATCTGAATGTCTTTGGGCAAATCAACGAGGACCGGGCCGGGGCGTCCGCTTCTGGCAACATAAAAGGCTTCGTGAATGACCTGCGAGATATTCGCCGCATCCTTCACCAAATAATTGTGTTTAGTACACGGTCGGGTAATGCCAACGGTGTCGGCTTCCTGAAAGGCGTCATTGCCGATCATATGAGTCGGCACCTGCCCACTGAGACAAACAATGGGGATGCTGTCCATCAGAGCATCGGTCAGGCCGGTCACGGCGTTGGTCGCCCCTGGCCCCGACGTCACCAGCACCACGCCCACCTTGCCGGTGGAACGGGCATAGCCCTCGGCGGCATGCACCGCACCTTGCTCATGGCGGACCAGAATGTGACGGATATTGTTCTGCTTGAAGAGCGCATCATACAAAGGCAGAACGGCACCGCCGGGATAACCGAAAATGACCTCAACGCCTTCTTCACACAAGGCCTTAAGGATGATTTCAGCCCCCGTCAGAAGCTTGCCAGAATTTTTTTTCTTTTTTATCTTCGCCACGTCCAAACCCTCGTAAACCGAAATCGTCACCGTCCGGGAAATTCATCCACCAGATTAAATTGAAACCCGGCAGCCGTCAGAACCGAAAAACTCCGTAAAACCGCGAAAAAATTAGACTTTCACCCGGCAAGGGTCAACAGAAACCGGTTAAGGAAGGAAAAGATTTCTTCTTTGATATTCTCACTGTACAGGCTGGAAACAAGTTTAAGCGTTTCAATATCCGCTTTTTCCGACGGCTCCTCCGAAATCCCAATTGTCTGATTTCGAAACCAGGTCGACTGGCGCTTGGCATAGCGACGGGTCTCCCGCTGGGCAAGCGCCACCGCCTCTTCGAGCGGAATATCCCCGGCCATATGGGCGATCAGGGGGCGCACGCCCAACGCCTTCATCACCGGACGTTCCGGGGCGAGCCGACGGGCGGCAAGACGCTGAACTTCCGCCAGAGCGCCGTCTTCCATCATTTTGAGAAAACGGCTGTCACAGGCACCATACAGGGCGTCGCGCGGCGGCATCAGAACAAGGGTTGCGGCATTAAGGGGTAAGCCAGGCAGGGATTTGGCTGCCGCCTGCCACTCGGCCAGGGAATGACCGGTGGCCTCAACCACTTCCCAGGCCCGCATCAGCCTCTGACGGTCACTGGAATGGAGTCGGGCTGCCATTTCAGGATCACGAATGGCAAGTTCGGCCTGAAAGCCCACCCCGCCAAGACGGTCATAAAGGGCGCGCGCAGCACCTCTTACCTCGCCGGAGATTTCCGGCACCTCGGCCAGCCCTCGGGTCAGGGCACGAAGATAAAGCCCGGTCCCGCCGACCACGATGGGCAGGGCTTCGGCCTTCCATGCGGCCTCAATCTCTTTTGAGGCCATTTCCCGCCAGCGTCCGGCCGAACAGACATCATCGCCATCGAGAACCCCGAAAAGACGGTGCGAAACCTGCGCCATTGTCGCTGCGTCCGGTCGGCCGGTAAGAATAGCCAGATCCCGATACACCTGCATGCTGTCGGCGTTGATAACGACGCCGTTGAAGGACAAGGCGATTTCCACCGCCAAGGCGGATTTACCGCTCGACGTAGGGCCACCGATGATAAGGACGGGTTTGTTCATGACCGGTTTGTTCTCGCGCGCCTCTAATTGGGGAATGGCAATCCTTCGAAGTGACAATAGCACTCTCGGCCCAAGAGCGCTTTACAGCAGAGCAGATAAAAAAACAGCGCCGTTTCCGGCGCTGTTTTGAGTTTTTAGGGGGGAGAAACTCTAGCCGTCGCTTTTGACGACCCGGAGGGGAACAAATCTAAGATCACCATTACGCTGCACCAGCATAAGGACAGATTTGCGGTCTGAATTAACCGCCATCTTTATCTTGTCCTCAACTGCGGCCGGTGTTGAAACTTCTTCCTGTCCAACCTCGACGATGACGTCACCTGGACGAAGGCCTTTTTCAGCAGCCACACCCTGATCATCGACACCAACGATCAAAACGCCCTTGATCTCTTCGTTGAGCTCAAACCGCTTGCGCAAAGAAGGCGTGATCGGTGACAAAACCAACCCAACAGATTCAATGGTCGTTTTCTTACCAGAAGGCACGGCACTCTCACCATTGCCGTTTTCGGCCTCGGCAATTTCCTCATAGGCCTCAAGCTCGCCAATATTAACTTTAAGCTCGACCATCTTTTCATCGCGCCAGACAACAACCGGAACATCCTTGTTAATCTCGGTATCAGCAACGATGCGCTGAAGCTTGCGGACATCAGGCACCTTCTTGCCGTCGAATTCGAGAATGATGTCACCGGCCTTCAGGCCAGCCTTGGCGGCAGGCTCACCATCGTTGACCTTGGCGATCAGCGCGCCACGAGGTTTTTTAAGACCAAGACTCTCGGCAATTTCCTCGTTAACCGCCTGAATACGAACGCCAAGCCAGCCACGACGAGTCTTACCAAATTCCCTGAGCTGTTTGAGAACCGGCTCGGCAAGAGCGGAAGGAATGGAAAAACCGATACCAACCGAGCCGCCGGAAGGCGAATAGATGGCCGTATTGACGCCAATAACCTCACCCTTGAGATTGAACAGAGGACCGCCGGAATTGCCACGGTTAATCGAGGCATCCGTCTGAATATAGTCATCATAGGGGCCGGAATTGATATTCCTGGCCCGCGCCGAAATAATTCCCGCCGTGACCGTGCCGCCAAGTCCGAACGGATTGCCGATGGCCATCACCCAGTCACCGACCCGGGCAACGCTGGAATCGCCGAGCTTCACAAATGGCAGAGGCTTGTCGGTCTTGACCTTAAGCAGAGCCAGATCGGTCTTCGTATCGCGGCCAACGATTTCAGCTTTAAGCTGGGTATCATCCTGAAGGATGACATTGATTTCTTCCGCCTCGGCAATAACGTGATTATTGGTGACGATATAGCCTTCAGCGGAAATAATGAATCCAGAGCCGAGTGACATGCCTTTGCGCGGCTTGTTCTCTGGCTGCTGCTGCTTTTTCTGAAATTCCTTAAAGAACTCCTCAAAGGGTGACCCCGGAGGGAATTGAAACTGCTCAGGCCCCATATCATCTCCCTCGACCACCTGGGTGGTGGAGATGTTCACAACTGCAGGAAGCAGTTTTTCCGCCAGATCGGCAAAACTATCCGGAGCCGATTTGGCTTGGACCGACATCGACCAGACAAGGATGACGCTCGCCGTGAGAAACATGACCCACAGTCGGTTAAGAGAGGATCTATGCCGAGCAACGTCCAGCTTGAAACTGTCGGGTTTGATAGGTGCTTCTGCCAATCTCATCATTCCAATCACGTCCCTGTTCTCCTTGTCATAAACTTCATTTGCCTGAGGCGGGATTACCAGAACGGCTGGCCCGTCTCTTTTCGGATCATGCTTCAGTGACAGGGAAATATGGTGCAAATATGGCATTGTGGCCCCCGCACCAGGGACCGGGGAAACAGACCAGCAGTCTAGCCCCGGATCAACCAGACAATAACAAGGCCAAGAGCGGCGGCAGCAAGTCCACCGCCCCTGAAAATCAGAGGCGGCATTTCCTGGGCCATCGCCATCATCCGTTTCACGACCTGCGGAAAAAGGGCATACAAGATCCCCTCAATGACCAGGACCAATCCGAATGCTGTGATGAGATCTTTCATCGCTGTCTTCTACCTTAAGTCAATTACCGACTTGATCCTCGTAAGCACAACGTCGCAGCGAAACGGTGCCATTGTTTCTGATTGTCGCGCGAGGGACAATGGGTGATGATAGAAAAGTAAGGCTGAAACCCGAGGGGGGCCATGAGATCAGTCCTCCCGAAATATTAGGAGAGCCTGGCTATGAAAATGAACCTTGGAGCTGTTCTCGTTATCGTCGGCGTTATCGCCAACAATTACATCTATCTCCACGACCTTCTATGGCAAACCAACGACGGCGATATCGTTCTCGGGCCAAAAAGCACCGCGGCGATTGTCGTTTCTCTTATCGTGATTGCCTATGGCCTCTACAAGCTCGCCTGTCCAATGGCAAAATCCGAAGGGGAATAAACCTGCGGGCGGAAAGGACCAGCAAGCAAGCCAGTCAGCAACTATTTTTCTATCGACTGGTTGAAATAACGGAAAAATTCGCTGTCGGGCGAGAGCACCATTGTCGTGCCGTCGCTGCCCAGCGCGCTACGATAGGACTGCATCGAGCGATAAAAGTCGAAGAACACCGCGTCCTTTCCATAAGCCTTGGCTAAAATATCATTCTTCGCCCCATCTCCCTCGCCGCGGAGAATTTCGCCCTTCTTGCGGGCCTCAGCCAAAATTACCGTCCTGTTCTTATCGGCCTCGGCTCTGATCCGTTGCGCCGCCTCAGCACCTTCTGAACGAATCTTTTTAGCCGCCTGTTCACGCTGGGACTTCATGCGTTCGAAAATGGCCTGGGAATTCTGGGACGGTAGATCAGCCCGACGAATTCGCACGTCGATCACCTCGATCCCGAACTGTGCAACCTCGCCATTCACCTGATTGCGGATATCCAGCATGATTTGTTCACGCTCTTTTGACAGCAGAGAGGTCAAAGGCACATTACCAACAACATTACGCATGGCGGAATTGATGAGACCGTCGATACGGGTGCGGATCACGGCTTCGGTGCGCACAGTCTGAAAGACTTTCAGCGGATCTACAATGCGATAACGGGCGAAGGAATCGATCAGCATTTTCTTCTGATCGTCGGTAATCGGTTCCTGAACCGGCAGATTAAAATCGAGAACGCGCTTGTCATAATAATCGACGTTCTGAACGAATGGCATCTTCACATGGAGGCCGGGTTCGGTGACAATCCGGATCGGCTTGCCGAACTGGAAGACGACCGCCTGTTGAATCTGGTTGACCGTATAAAGCGACCCGAAAGCAGTGACCGCCAGAACCACCAAGGCGAGGCCGGTAATACCAATGAATTTAGAGCTCATCATCCGTCTCCCTGGCTGCTGCTGGTGGAATTGGACGGTACTGTCGTTCTTGGTGTCCCTGTCCTGCGTTTCTGCACTTCCGGCAAGGGAAGATAAGGCACCACGCCCGGTCCACCCTCGGCCGATTTATCGATAATAACCTTGTCGACATTGCGTAGAATCTCTTCCATGGTTTCAAGATAGATGCGCCGCTGGGTTACATCTTTTGCCCGGGCATAAGACTCAAAAACGGAAATGAAACGCTTGGCGTCACCGGTGGCCAGGGCGATGGCCTCTTGCTTATAAGCCTCTGCCCCTTGGGTGATTTTTTCCGCCTCGCCGCGGGCCCGGGGCACGATGTCGTTGCGATAGGCCAGGGCCTGGTTCTGCAATGTCTCCTGGTCAGCTTCCGCCGCCTGAACGTCACGGAAAGCGGCGATCACCTGTTCGGGAGGATCGACCTTTTCCAGCTTTACCTGCCTGATCTGGATACCGGCCCCGTATTCATTCAAAATTTGCTGGATCAGTTCCAGGCTCTGGGTTTCAATCTTGCCGCGGCCCTTGGTCAGTATCTGTTCAAGCTTATCGCGCCCAATGGTATCGCGCATGGCGCTTTCGGCGACGCTTTTCACCGTCTGTTCGGGGTGGCGGATATTGAACAGGAAGTCTCCCGCATCCTTGATCGCCCAAAGCACCGTGAAATTGATATCGACGATATTTTCGTCGCCGGTCAGCATTAAAGCCTCTTCGGGCACCTGTCGGGTGCCGCCGCCCCTGGCGGACTGAGTGGGAGAACGAAACCCGACTTCGGTCTTGTTGACCCTGGTCACCGCCGGAGTCAACACAGTCTCAATGGGGCTGGGAAGATGATAGTGAAGGCCGGGGGGCGTTGTGCGCACCCATTCACCAAAACGCAGGACAACTCCCTGCTCGTCGGTATTGACCTTGTAAAAGCCGCTGGCCAGCCAGGCACCGACCGCAATCATAAGAATAAGAATGAGGCTGCGCCAACCACGCCCACCACCGGGCAAAAAGCTGCGGAACTTATCTTGCCCATCACGCAGGATATCTTCCAGATTAGGCGGCTGAGGCCCACCAGGACCTCTGCTGCCCCAGGGACCCGAACCGTTACCACCACCTTGATCTGACCAGGGCATGAGAGCTCTAACACCTTCTATAACAGGGATAATTTAAGGGGAAAACGCACCGGAATGGTCCCCGTTACAACCAATTCCCGGCGGGCAAGGGCCAATAGATAGTCTTTGCAATCGACCCCGTGATCTTTATATGACAGCTATATAGGACAATCAGCGGTTATTCGCAATCGACACTTCATCCCAACCCGCGCCTCCGCCCGTCGGCAAAGTGCGTTTTTTACACCATTAGCCGGAGGTTTCCCCATGGCCGATATTACCGAAGAGACGATCATCGAGGCCCTGACGGCCATCCGCCCACCTGACAGCGACAAAGACATCGTCTCATTGGGCATGATTTCCGGCGTTGTCCTGCGTGACGGCAATATCGCCGTCACCATCGAGATCACCCAGGAACAAGGCAATGCCTTCGAGCCGACCCGCCGCCAGGCCGAAGAGACCCTTGCCGCCTTGCCCGGTGTGCTTTCGGCAACCGTCGTCCTGACCGCCCAGCGTCCGGCTCAAGGTGCCTCTCCTGGTGCCGGCCCCGGACAGGAACAGGCCCCTCTTATTCCCAACGTAAAAACGATCATTGCAATTGCCTCGGGCAAGGGCGGCGTCGGCAAATCGACCACTGCCGTCAACCTCGCCCTCGCCTTCGCCGCCAAGGGTCTGAAAACCGGATTGCTTGATTCCGACATCTATGGCCCCTCAATTCCCCGCATGCTCGGCCTTGAAGGTCGCCCCGAACAGATCAGTGAAACCCGTCTCGCGCCAAAGGAAAAATTCGGCATTAAAGCCATGTCCATGGGTCTGCTCGTCGCCGACGACACGCCGATGATCTGGCGCGGCCCGATGGTCATGAGCGCCATCGAACAGATGTTGCGCGATGTAGAATGGGGGGAGCTTGACGTCATGGTGATCGACCTGCCGCCGGGCACTGGTGACGCCCAACTGACTCTGGCCCAGCGGGTGCCGCTGACCGGGGCGGTAATCGTTTCAACGCCCCAGGACGTCGCCCTTTCAGATGCCCGAAAGGGCCTGAACATGTTCCGTAAAGTAGAGGTGCCGGTGCTCGGTATCATCGAGAATATGAGCTATTTCGCCTGTCCCCATTGCGGCGAACGGACGGATATTTTCTCCCATGGCGGGGCAAAACGTGAGGCCGCCCGTATGG
>JABJES010000230.1 GCA_018663165.1 Rhodospirillaceae bacterium | reverse complement strand
CGCCCGATTTGCCGCTCACGCCGAAACACCAAAAGAAGAACTAAAGGAAGAAACAGACCCCGACACCTTCTGGGAAATGACCGGCCTCGACCCCGAGGGCTGCGATTTACAGCGCGAAGGGGGGTATTTACGCTTTGATTTCGGTAAAATTGCCCGGAAAGACGGAGAAATACGCTCTATTCTGGTTGATCTCGCCACAAAGACCTGAATTTAACCTTGAATATGCGCTATCTTTGCTAAATTCGGTAAAATACCCCCATAAAGCCTGGTTAAAGTTGTTTTTATACCCTCCCAGCAATTTGTCATACCTTTGCAACCATTCCAAATTACCCCTGATTTGCCAATTAACCCTTTTTGAACGGGTTCTAATAATTGTTGCCTCAGGCGGGCTTCATGGGTATCTTGCGGCCAATCCAAATCAGGCTCGAACCAGAGACCGCCGAACGCCCAAGTTCGCTCGCGCAGCAGGTTCGACGCTAAAGATGATGAGCCCGAATAACGGGACGCGAGATCCAGGGAGGCCCTAATTTTCGGAACATGGACGACACATCCTGTTCCGGCCCCCGCATACGCCGAATTGCAGCTTCCTTCAAACGGAGCCGCACGGCGGTGCGGATCGGGGCCTTTTCCAGTTTACATATCCAATTAATAACATGGGAAATGGGGAGAAATTTATGAGTAGTGAAGCGCCAACAAAGAACGCCAAACTGTTAGCCTGGGTCGATGAGATCGCCACCCTGACCAAAGCCAAAGACATCCACTGGTGCGATGGCAGCCAGGCCGAATATGACCGGCTCTGCGCCGAAATGGTTGAGGCCGGCACGATGATCCGCCTCAACCCGGAAAAGCGCCCCAATTCCTATCTTTGCCGCTCCGACCCCTCTGACGTTGCCCGGGTCGAAGACCGCACTTATATCTGCTCCAAATCCGAAGCCGATGCCGGCCCAACCAATAACTGGACCGACCCGGCAGAGATGAAGATCAAGCTCAAGGGCCTGTTCGATGGCTGTATGGCCGGTCGCACCATGTATGTGGTGCCCTTCTCCATGGGCCCCTTGGGTTCGCCCATCGCCCATATCGGCGTCCAGATCACCGATTCCGCCTATGCCGCCGTCAACATGCAGATCATGACCCGCATGGGCTCGAAAGTGCTCGACGTGCTCGGCGACGATGGGGTTTTCGTGCCCTGCCTGCACACGGTCGGCGCACCGCTGGCCGACGGCGAGAAAGATGTCGTCTGGCCCTGCAACAAAGAAAAATACATCGTCCATTTCCCCGAAGACCGCGAGATCTGGTCCTATGGGTCTGGCTATGGCGGCAACGCCCTGTTGGGTAAGAAATGTTTTGCCCTGCGCATTGCCTCAACCATGGCGCGGGACGAAGGCTGGCTGGCCGAACATATGCTGATCCTCGGCGTCGAAAGCCCTGAAGGTGAGCGCACCTACGTCTCGGCCGCCTTCCCCTCTGCCTGTGGCAAGACCAACTTTGCCATGCTGATCCCGCCCGAGGGTTTTGACGGCTGGAAGATCACCACGGTCGGTGACGATATCGCCTGGATCAAACCCGACGAAAACGGCCAGCTTCGTGCCATCAACCCGGAAGCCGGTTATTTCGGCGTTGCACCGGGCACCTCGATGAAGTCCAACCCCACCGCCATGAAGATGCTCGGTAAAAACTGCATCTTTACCAATGTGGCGCTGACCGATGACGGCGACGTCTGGTGGGAAGAATTCGACGGCGAGCCCCCGGCTCACGCCATCGACTGGAAGGGCAATGACTGGACGCCGGATAGCGACACCCCGGCGGCCCATCCCAACGCCCGCTTCACGGCCCCGGCCAGTGAATGCCCGAGCCTTGATCCGGCCTGGGAAGATCCCGCAGGTGTGCCGATCTCGGCCTTCATCTTCGGTGGCCGTTTGTCCAAAACCTTCCCCCTGGTCTTCCAGGCCAAGGATTGGAACCACGGCGTCTTTCTTGCCGCCACCATGGGCTCGGAAGCCACGGCAGCCGCCGTCGGCCAGGCCGCTATCCGCCGCGATCCCCTCGCCATGCTGCCGTTCTGCGGCTACAACATGGCCAAATACTGGGGTCACTGGCTCTCCATGGGCAAAAAGATCACCAACCAGCCCGGCATCTTCCGCGTCAACTGGTTCCGCAAGGACGAGAACGGCAAATTCGTCTGGCCCGGTTTTGGCGAAAACATGCGGGTGCTGAAATGGATCGTTGATCGGGTCAATAACAAGACCGGCGGCGTCGAAAGCCCGTTTGGCGTTATGCCGACACGCTCTGACCTCAACTGGCAGGGCCTCGATTTTGACGAGGACACCTTCCATTCGATCATGAGCATCGACAAGGAAGCAGCGCTCAGTGAGGCCGCCGAGATCGGCGAATACTTCAAAGAGTTCGGCGCCACCCTGCCGCCAGAGCTTGAAGAAGAACGCAAGAAACTTG
>JABJES010000144.1 GCA_018663165.1 Rhodospirillaceae bacterium | reverse complement strand
CGGCTCGGGGATCGGTGCCGCCTGCGCCATCCTGCTGACCCAGGAGCAGCTCGACGCCTGGGGCTGGCGAGTGCCCTTTCTCGTCGGCATTCTAATCGCCTTCGTCGGCATGTATATCCGCCACAATCTGACAGAAATCCCGCTGGAGGAAACCGACAGGGACCGCACCGAATCGCCAGCCCTGACGGCGGTAAAGACCGAATGGCCGACGATGTTACGCATTGGCGGACTTATCCTCATGGCCAATGTCGGCTTCTATCTGATGTTCGTTTATATGACCACTTATCTCAGTGAGATCATCCATGTCGACATGTCGACAGCCCTTGAGATCAACACACTCTGTCTCGCCGTCATTCTGCTACTCATCCCGGTCGGCGGCTATCTGTCGGATAAATTCGGCCGCAGACCCATTTTGCTGGCCGCTTCTCTCAGCCTTCTGGTCTTTAGTTACCCTCTGATGGCCCTCATCCATCATCAAAATATGTGGATGATTCTGGCTGGGCAGATGGGTTTTGCCATCCTTATCGGGCTCTCCTTCGGCGTCAATCCGGCGGCTCTGGTCGAGATGGTTCCGGCCCGGATACGCTGCAGCACCTTGTCGATCGCCTATAACGCCTGCCTCGCCATTTTTGGCGGCACCACGCCCCTGGTCGCCACCTATCTGATCCACCGCACCAATGACGACCTGACCCCGGCCTATATGGTTATGGCGGTCGCCGCCGTAACCACTCTGGTCGTCCTGACGATCAAGGAAACCGCCCGAAAGCCTTTACCCTAACTGCAAAAAACCCTTAAAAAGAAGATACAATAATGAAACCCTTTATCAGGATTGCCAAATGAGTACCGACAGCCCCGGCGCAAACCGCAAAACCATTACCACCGGGATCGTCGGGAATATTCTCGAATGGTACGATTTCGCCATTTATGGCTATTTCGCGCCGATCATCGGGCGACAGTTCTTTCCATCCGACAATGAAACCGCCTCTATCCTCGCCGCTTTCGGCGTCTTTGCCGCAGGCTATCTGGCGCGACCCTTTGGTGGCATGTTTTTCGGCCATATCAGTGACAAGGCGGGAAGAAAGGCGGTTCTGATCCTGTCGGTCTGCATGATGGGGGTTTCCACCTTCCTGATCGGTGTCCTGCCGGGCTATGCCGAGATCGGCGTCTCGGCCGCCGTAATACTCATCATTCTACGGGTGGTTCAGGGATTTTCTGTCGGTGGCGAATTTGCCGGCTCGATCATTTTTCTGGCCGAAAACGCGCCTAAAAACAGACGCGGTTTCACGGCCAGCTGGTCAACCGTTGGGGCCAGTTCCGGCTTTCTGCTCGGCTCAGGCGTCGGCGCCTTATTTACGGCGATATTGTCGCCTGAAGTGATGGGTGATTGGGGTTGGCGCGTGCCCTTTCTCATCGGCATTCTGATCGGCCTCGTCGGCCTTTATGTGCGCCGGGACATTGAAGAAAAAGAGCTCGAAGAAAGCGAATTTGCCGAGGATGAAATTTCGTTTCTGGATGCCCTTAAGAGCCAGTGGCGGAACATGTTCCGGATCTGCGGAATTATCCTCATGGCCAATGTCGGCTTCTATCTGATGTTTGTTTATATCACCAGCTATCTTACCGAGTTCATCCATGCGCCTTCAGACAAGGTATTGGAAATCAATACGGTCAGTCTGATCGTGCTGACGATTATGGGTCTTGTCGGCGGGCATCTTTCCGACAAGATCGGCCGCAAGCCGGTATTGATAACTCTCGGCCTCGGCGTCATCTTTCTCTCATATCCCCTGATGTCGCTGCTTACCCACAACAACGATCTCTATATTCTCATTGGCCAGGTCGGCTTTGCCATCCTGATCGGCATGACCTACGGCGTAAATCCGGCCACCCTGGTTGAAATTATCCCCGCCAATGTGAGAGGGCGAACGATTTCGGTGGCTTATAATGTCTGTCTGGCAGCATTCGGCGGCACCACGCCCTTTGTCGCCGAATATCTGATGTCGAGAACCCATGATGATTATACACCGGCCTATATTCTGATCGTCGTCGCCACAATCAGCACAGCGGTGGTTTTCAGCCTCAAGGAAACCGCCCACAAACCCCTGCAGTAATGTCGAAGAACAATTGAAAGAAGAGAAAACATGAAACGCATCCCACTTATTATCGCCGTCATTCTCGGCGTTGTCCTCATCGTCACCGTCTATTTCTTCATGTCTTTTGACAGGATTTTGAAGGCTGCCATCGAAACATTCGGCACACAGATTATCGGCACTGAAGTGGCCTTAAGTTCAGCCGAGGTTTCGCCAAAATCGGGCAGCGGGGCGCTCAAAAATCTATCGATCGCCAACCCCAAGGGATTTAGTGACGGGTCGGCCATATCATTTAAGGAAATCTCGTTAAAGCTGGATACCGGCACCCTTGGCGACGACACGGTACTGGTCAACACAATCATCATCGACGCGCCCCACCTGACCTATGAACTGGGTGAAGGGGGCAGCAATCTCGACGCCCTGCAACGCAATGTCGACAGCTATATGGCCGCCCATACTGAAGATAAAAGTAACGCTGAAAAAGCTGACCAAGGCCCGGATACAA
The DNA here is from genome assembly GCA_018663165.1 of Rhodospirillaceae bacterium. Lineage (GTDB taxonomy): Bacteria > Pseudomonadota > Alphaproteobacteria > UBA11136 > UBA11136 > JABJES01. The sequence goes on along the minus strand of JABJES010000144.1, from coordinate 9,741 downwards.
AGCTGATCATCGAATCCCTGGTCATCCGTAACGGCACTGTCAGTATCAAGGCCGATGCCCTGGGAGATGAGGGGGTCAACGCGCCGCTGCCTGATATTCACCTCACGGACATCGGTAAGGGTGACGGTGCCACGCCGGGTGAAGTAACTGAAAAAATCTTTGACAGCCTGAAAGAAAAAGCCCTCCTCGCCGTCGCCAGTTCCAAACTCGGAGATATGGGAAAAACCATCTCCAAAGGAGCCGAATCAATTGGCGAGAGCGCCGGAGAAGCCGGAAAGGCCCTGAAAGGTCTGCTCGGAAACTAAAGACCGGCAGACTGGAAAGAAACGGAACAGAGAGAAGGGGGGGGGAAGTCATGGCCGATATAAGCGCCAAGGATCGTAACAAGACGATCATCGCCGGCATCGCCGGCAACGTCATGGAATGGTACGATTTCGCCGTTTACGGCTATTTCGCGCCGATCATCGGCCGCCAGTTCTTTCCCTCCGACGATCCGACGGCGTCACTGATCGCTGCTTTCGGCGTCTTCGCCGCCGGCTTCCTGGCCCGGCCTTTCGGCGGCATCATCTTTGGCCATATCGGCGACAAGCTGGGTCGTAAAAAGGCGCTGGTCATCTCGGTGGCGATGATGGCCATTCCGACCTTCCTGATCGGCCTTCTTCCAGGGCACGCCCAATGGGGCGCGGCGGCCGCCATGGTTCTTGTCATCCTCAGGCTTTTACAGGGGCTTTCGGTGGGCGGTGAATATACCAGTTCAATCACCTTCCTGGTTGAACACGCCAAAGGGAACAACCGTGGTTTCATGGCCAGTTGGGCCATTTTTGGCGCCATCGGCGGGATTATGCTGGGCTCCGCCGTTGGCGCGACGATCACCAATTTGATGAGCGAACAAGCGGTCAATGACTGGGGCTGGCGCATCCCCTTTCTGCTCGGCATCGGCATCGGCGGCATCGGCCTCTATATCCGACGCCATATTAAGGAACCTGCGCCAACCCTTGCCGATGAACTGGTCACCCATTCACCGGTGATCATCGCCTTTCGTGAGCAATGGCGGGCGATGCTGACCATCGCCGGGATAAACATCGTCAACGCGGTGAGCTTTTACATGATCTTTATCTATCTGGCGACCTGGATGAAGGACCGGGTCCATATCGGTGCCGCAGAAGCTCTCGACATCAACACCATAAATATGGGGGTGTTGCTGGTATTGGCACCATGCTTTGGTGCCTTGTCCGACCGCATCGGCCGCAAGCCCCTGATGATTGCCGGCACCTTGGGAATTTTAATTTTCGCCTATCCCCTGTTCCGCCTGATGCACCATGAAAGCTTTGCCATGGTATTGAGTGGACAATTCGGCTTCGCGGTTTTAATCGCCATGGTCTTTGGCGTCTATCCGGCCACCATTGCAGAGCTTTTACCGAGCAAGGTGAGAGTCAGCGCCATGTCCATGGGCTATAATCTGGTGCTCGGCATTCTCGGCGGCACCACACCGATGATTGCGGTCTATCTGATTTCCCGCACTCATGACGACTTTTCGCCGGCCTTCTATCTGATGGCCGCTGCGGGAGCGTCTCTTCTGGTATTGTTGAGGATGCCCGAAACGGCAAAGAAACCGCTTCAGCCCTGACCGGTGGCCTTAAGGTCCAGCGTGTCTTTAGGCCCACAGACCCGGTTGCGGCCAGTCCCCTTGGCTTCATAGAGGGCCTCGTCGGCCTTGCCGATGATATCCTTAACTTCAATGCCATGTTCAGGATAGGTCGCCACGCCAATGCTGATGGTGACCGGAATTTTCTTGCCGTCCATCCGAAAGGGGTATGTATCGATCAGTTCGCGCAATTGTTCGGCAAAGTAAAGGGCGGCATCAAAGGGCGTTTCCGGAAGGATGGCGGTCATCTCCTCACCACCGTATCGGGCAATGAAATCCTGAGCCCTGGCGCGACCACGAATAAGGACCGACACGTCTTTTAGAATTTTATCGCCAGCCTGATGGCCAAAGGTATCATTAACATTCTTGAAATGGTCGAGATCCATCATCAACAGGGAACAGGGATGGCTGAACCGTTTTGAGCGGCCTAATTCCTCAACCATCCGCTCGTCGAAACTGCGCCGGTTATAAAGCCCCGTCAGAGCGTCCTGGGTCGCAATTTCCTCCAGAACACGCCGGTCAAGATCCAACTGCAGGGCCATATTGTTCATCACATGGGCAAGCTGTCCGATCTCATCGGTTCCGATAACTTTCATGCGGATGGAAAGATTTCCCTGGCCCATTTCTGTCGCCACCTCGGAAAGCCGCCGCAGGGGGGTAATGACGGTGATGACAAAAGCGACACCAGAACCCACGGCAAGGCCCAGAGCGACCAGAAACCCGATCCCTATAACCAGAATGGAGGCTTGATTACGGTTTGAGAGATCAACCAGGGTCTGGTCGATTTTCAGATGCGATATTTCATCAATCTGAGAAATGATGGACACGCTCTTTTCGATTTCCTGATCAAAAATCTCCATCATCTCAGCGCCCAGGACATTGCCGACAGGGTTGGCAATACCGAGTATTCCCTCGCCAAGGCCCCGGGCCTTTTGCCAGCTTTTCGAAGCTTGATCGATCAGAAGTCGCTCTTGTTCCTGGGAAAGTTCCTTACGAATTATTCTGAATATCTCCTCGACTGCCTGGCTCTGGGAACGGAAATTATCGAGTTCATATTTTTTACCGTGGATGAGATAGTCGTTCACCGGCATCGCGTTCTGGATAATTTTGATCTGAAGCTCGACCACCTGGTCCAGTTCATTTCTCACTGTGTGGAGAAGGGAATCCGTCGCCGCGACCATCGGCATATAAACATAGAAAAAACCGGCGATCACCACCGCCGCCATCGGCGCAACAATCATAAACAGACCGAACTCATAGCGCCGGAGCAAAGACAGGCGGGAAAGCTGGGCGAGGAAATCAAGCCGCTTCAAAGGGATTGGTCCTTTCTATTCATTCAAAGCTACATATAGGCTTAGATGATAAATATACGCTTAATCTTAACTATTCTCCCTATAAGCTTTAAACAGCCACAGATTGCAGTCTATAGCGTCATCAGGAGACTTGAAAATCCCGCTGTTGATGCCAAATAAAACATGTGGTAATTCCCTGCTTCTTGCGCCTGGGATACGCTTTAAATAATTTAGGTAGATCAGATATATGGATAAATCTTTTTATTCATCACTCAAGGTTCTTGTGATTGATGATGACGAGATGATCGTGCGCATTCTGGAGACCTTTCTCACCAGCCTTGGAATTGAAAAGATTGCCTCGGCACCCGACGGTAGCGAAGGCCTTTCCACCCTTAAGCGCGAAGGGGCCGACATCATCATCTGCGACTGGATGATGATGCCCCAAAACGGACTTGAGTTTTGCCGCTCAGTGCGCGCCGACGCGGATGAAACCATCCGCCGCACGCCGATCCTCATGGTCACTGCGAATCATAACACCGAACAGCAACGACAAGCGATCGAAGCCGGGGCCAATGACATCCTCGCCAAGCCGATTTTGCCCAAGGAGATAGCGTTAAGAATCAATACGCTGCTCTCTCCAGGCCCGGCCTGAAGATACTTTCCCCCTATAACAATTTACCCCCACTGCTTGTTTCCGGTCACTCAATCGGTTAATCAAAGGCCCTGCTTCAGCAATTCAGAGCTCAAACATGGATATCTCAAAGATAGCGATCGGGGAAAATCCCCCCTATGACGTAAACGTCATCATCGAAATTCCCTATGGTGGAAATCCGGTTAAATACGAGATGGACAAAGAATCCGGCGCCATGTTCGTCGACCGTTTTCTGCACACCGCCATGTATTACCCCTTTAACTACGGATTTATTCCCCACACCCTGTCGGAAGACGGCGACCCGGTGGATGCCGCCGTGGTTGGGCAGATCCCCGTTGCGCCGGGTTCGATCATCCGTTCACGGCCGATCGGGGTTCTGATCATGGAAGATGAAGAAGGGGTGGATGAGAAAATCCTTTGCGTTCCCGTCGATGAACTCAATCCATTTTTCTCGGAAATCGGCTCATACCGCGACCTGCCGAATATTTTAATCGAGCAGATCACTCATTTTTTCAGCCATTACAAGGATTTGGAAAAAGGTAAATGGGTGAAAGTCAAACGCTGGGGCGAGACCGAAGAGGCAACCCAGTTGATCCGCGAAGGCATCGAGCGCGAAGAGGCCACAGATAAAGAGGCGGCTGAATAGAGGGCAGCAAAAGTGGGATAGGGCAGAAAAGCACAGAAGAAGACCAGGGAAAAACCAGAGAAACCCCGGTAACGGCCCTAGAATTCTTTGAGCACGTCCAGACTTTCCTCGTTGATCTTAAGGTTCAGATAGAACCCGTCGGGATAGGTCCGCACGGCGAATTTCACTGCATCAGCAGATTTATTAAACAGTTTGACGAGCTTTCCCTCACGCACCAGAGCGAATTTGTCGCGGTCGGTTTCCAGAAGACCAGGCAGAATCCCCTTAAACGCCTTGGCATTGATCCCAATGGCCTGCTTGACCAATTCCGGATCGTTTATTTTCGGATCGTTCGTCATCAAATATCTCTAACTGCCCCCTCGTGTTCTTGATGCTTATCGGTGATTTTAGCTTGCCCCGCCACCCATGGCGAGGGGGAGGGATCATATTTTAAAGTGTAGGCCCGAAATCTTAATGAAACGTCACCATAAAACACCAATTGCGGTCTATAAAATCCTCGGCAACGCACTGATCTACCCCTCCAATAATTGGCTGAATTGCTCGCTTTTTAGACAAATTTTTTCTGTGATGAGCGTCACAGCACCGCCATCATAAAATAGTATGTTGAGACTCAATAAATAATTGCTTCGGGTCGGGGACTCTAATTGGAAAGGGACATCTATGGGAATTCAGGAATCACTGCTTAACGACGCTGCAAAAGCGCGTCACAGCGCTGCCGAATACGATATGAGAGAAGAAGAAGAAGGCTTGGAAGTAAAGTCGGCCAGCCGCTTGTTCAAACACATCGCCAAATCGTCTGAAGCCGGCCTACGCGGCCTCGGCTTTGACTTCAAAGGCAAGATTTACGATAGCTGCCTCGCCCTGATGGACGGCATTGGCAAAATCCGCAAAGAAGGCAAGGGCGAAACCGCCGAGGCCCTTAAAAAGGTTCTCCTCAACTGTTCCAGCGCCCATGATTGCGCCTGTCACGACGCCTGCGAGATCAGGATCAATAAAGGTCTTTAAGAGGTTAGGGCTGCGCTAGCCCGAGCGACCCGGCGGCGACAGCCATCGGAAAAAAGCCCCGCCAGTTCGCACTGTAGTGGGGCTTTTTTGATGGCTGGATGAGGACGCTAATTTCTTCGACGCCCCATATCGGTCCCTAATTACCGCCGCAATGGATTTCGCCACTCGGTTTGCGATGGCAATTCGTTCCACCGCCTGTGGTGCCGCCGGTGCTTCCACCGCCAGTTGAGCCGCCTGTCGGGTCGCGCGGCATCTTGCCGATGAGGTCGATAAAGGTTTGCATGGCATCGGCCGCGGCGGCCGCGTTGGGGTCGGGGAAACAACGCTCCCCCCCATCCCATTGCATGCCATGGGGGCAACACACGTAATCCCCGGGAGCCGCAATGTTGACCGGGTAACCGTTGTACTGAGCGCAATACCGGTTGGCGTCGGCGATTATCTGGTCCTCGGTGAAGCAGAGCGGCTGGTCGGGGTGAGCATAAAGACCGGGGCCGCATCTGCATTTAAATTTGCCGGCGGCATCCACCCCATCATAAACGGCGCCCTGGTCAAGGCTGGCGCAAAATTCGCTCCCGGCCTGCTCATTCGCGACATCCACGGGGAGACACCTTCCCTCGTAATCAGCCAGATCATCGGGACACGGACAGATATAATTTTCGGTGTCTTTCCATTGGGGGACGCTTCCCGGCTTGAATGATGCGCAGGCCTGTTCGGCGGCGGCCTGCTTGTTCTTGCCGCTCTCCGCCTCGGCGACTTTCTTGTCGATCAAATCGATCAGATTCTGGGCGGCGGTGATTGTCGGTTTGCAGGCCTTGTTTTCGCTGACCACGCTCTGGGCTTTTGTCCGTGCCGATTTCAACTGGCCCTGCCGGGCCAATGAGCGGGCATCGTTGACCCGGGCCCGGGCGTCCCGTTCGGCCGCATAGCGGGCTTTCAACCGCCCGCCCGGACCGTCAGCGGGCAAGCCCGCAAGCAGGGATTTCGCGGTCTCCATATCGCAGGCGTCGAGCGCCGCCTTGGCTTTCTCGAAAATTCGCGTGCGGTTGATTGATTCCTGGATAAGCGCCGTCGTCTCGGCACAAATATCGCCGCCCAAACCCTTTTGCATGGCGGCGATGGCGCCGCTGAAATCATCCTGGTTGAAAAGTCTTGCCCCTTCCTCCCAGGCCTTGCGGCCGTTCTGATCCGCCGTTCTCCTTGTGGCGAGGCGATCACGCAACTGGCGGGTTTCTTCGGTCTGGACGACAAGCTGATCGAGTGCGGCTTGCGCCGCATCGAACCGGCAGACCTCGATATCCTTCCCGATCTGCGCCACCGGCACCTTGCTGGCTTTCTCGACCGCGTCAATCCGCGCCTGGATGATCTCTTTGGTCTTGGCACAAGGCGCGTCCGTCTTGGCCTTTTTCATGGTGGCAACGACCTGATCGACATTCGCGCCTTCACCGGCGAGCGAATCCCAGGCCGCTTTGGAGGCCGTGTCGGCGTCATTGTCCTTGGTTTCCTTTTCGCCGATTTCCGTCATCACCCGGTCGCGCAGGACGGTTTCGGAATCTATCCTTCCGGCCTCGACCCTTGCCTTTTTAAATTCGCATTGGGCGAGATGTTTTCTGGCCGCCTCGGCGGCGAATTTGGTGGTGAAGATTTTATCCTTGGCCAACTCGACCTTTTTCGCGGTTTCCGTACAGGATGCCTTGGAAATCGCCTTGAGAATCGTTTCCGCCGCAATATCGACATCGCCGCCCTTGTACTGGCCGATCGCCCTGTCGTGACTCGCCAGGGTCTCACCGTCTTCGGTCTTTTTCTTGTTCACCTCATCGATCAGGGTCTGTTTTTCCGGCACGTCGCTGGGAAACTGTCCATAGGCGGCGCTGGCTTCCTCGAACTTGCAGGCCTCGATCGCCGTCCTCGCCTGCTGGATAATGCGTTGGGTCAAAGCGGCCAGGCACGTGCCGGCGGCTTGGGCATCGAGCGCCAACAAGGCGATGGCATTTTCGGTCTCATTCTCCAGCCGGTTGATTTCCTCGGCCATGGCCTTCAGATCGGGAAGATTATCGAGACAGGCAATTGTATTTTCCTGCTTTTCGACCATGGTGAGGATTATGCTGTCGAGCTTTTCAATTTTATCCATTACCTTCTCGACGGCCTCGGGGCTGGAGATATCCACCTCATTAACGGCGGCGCGTTTTTCCTCGAGTTTCCGGGTCAGCTCGTTGGCTTCTTCATCGGAATACCGTTGGGAAAATCTCAGCCCCAGATCGATCAGATCGATTAGCTCGGTCTTTTGTTGTTCGGCTGCCAGACAATCGGCTTCGATCAGACGGGCGTAATGTGTGAATTCGGCGACAAACTCGATAAATTCATCGAAAATAAATGGTTCGGGCAGACTTTTCGCATCGCCGATCAGCGCCTTGGACAGGGCGGGAATGTCTTTCGCCGATTCTGTGGCGTTGACATGGGCGTCCTGGACCGCATCGGTCAGGCTTCGGGCTTCGGAATAAAGCTTGGCCTTGCAGACCCCCTGCTTGTCCTTGAAAGCCCCATCACTGGCTTTAGCTATATCAAAAGCAATCGCTCGGATGTCACGCAATTGATCACTCGCCGAGTGCCAACTGCCCGGCGAGCGGGAACAAAGCTTTTCGTAGGCGGTAACGAGTTTTTTCAATTTTCCCCTCTGGACCACAAGCGGACCGTATTTAAATTCAGAGATCCGCCTTTCCAGGGCCGAAAGCCTGGCGGGGAGGTCGGTGGGAAGGATGCCGGGATCGACCTCGTTGAGAATTTCCGCCGCCGTTTCCAAATCCTGCTGGCGCCGTGCTTCGGCCTTGGGATTGCATTTGCGGACGAAGGCGATGGGATCACCCCGGAAAACTTTGATAACCGCCTCGGGGCCCGAGGGTTCCTTTTTCAGTTTCAGGCAGGCAACGATGTCGTAATAACGCTGCACTTCGTTGGCGAGCTGGAAATCGGCATTGTTGAGATAGAGGGTATAGAGATTGCCGCCGATCTGAATGCCCATATCCCCGACCTCGACCGCCACCAACACGCGGTTCCATTCGACCTTGTCGGCAACGCGTTTTAGCATTTTCGCATTCATCGCTGCCTCGCCCTCCTTTTCCAGGGCGCGGATGCTGGCCCGCAGCGCATCGACATCCTTGATATCAGTGGTTTGGAAGGATTCCTTCAGCCTGGCGATTTCATCATTGACCGCCCATTGGGTGACATCCACCTTGCGCAATCGTTTGGAAACCCGCACCGCCGCTTTGCTCAACCTGCTGGTCAGCTTTTCATTCCAACTGCTTTGCATGAAAGATTTAACTTCCTCGAGGAATCCGGGGGCCTGTTTTGCCTTAGCGAGAATGTACTCTTCCCACCAGAAGGTAGCGATCTTGCGCGGCACCCCGGTTGATTCGACCGAGCGCAGGAAATTCACCTCGGTCGCCGCGATAACCGATTGAACGATCAGGCCCTTAAACGCATCGCTCGCACAATCGACCAGCATATCGGCAGGGCCGACCATGCTAATGCCAAGTGATTTATGAAGTGCCGCATCGCCGGCGACCTTGTTGACGATGCTGTTGACGCAGCTGTTGAGAGCCTCGATGAAAATGGCGTCATAGAGGCGGCTGGCCGCCAGCATCAGGTCTTTCCCAAGCTCGCCCCAGAACTCGCCCCAGTCGATGCCCAGCACGCCAATGCTGTGGACCCCCATATAGGCGATCATGTCTTCGAGATAGATGGCCTTGAACAACAAGCCCGCATTGAGTTCCCGCAGCCGGTTCAGGTTCGCGGCCCAAAGCCGCTGGCGATCTTCCGGCGATAGTTTCGAGAGATCAGGGGTGGAAAGGTTCTGGCGCGCCGCCAGATCGTCGCGAAGGTCTTCATACTGGGCAGTTGCCCTGAAATACTGGAAAGCGTGATTGTCGAATTTTCTGAAGGAGGCGTTGCCATGCTTTTCGTTGGGAAATGAGCCTTCAAAATCCTGCCTTTCCTCGGGCGTCTTCGTCGCCAGCCAGCTGTCGATTTTACCCTGTGCCGCGGCAACCCGACTTTCCAGCTTTGGTTTTTCCGCCTGATAGGCCTGTACCCGCTTTTGGTATTCCGGCAACTCTTCTTCATAGGCGCGCCCGCCCCACTGGGAATCCGCGGCCCGTTGATCGGGAGTCGCCGCGACGGCATCGCCGGGCAGGGTGGCGATCAAGATAAACGAACATAAGACGAAGATAGTTCCGCGAACCCCGAGCATGCGCGTCTCCCTGAGGATTGTCATGCAACTCCGAAAGCCTAGGACTTTGCGGCGGAAATGACCTTGATCAGGGTCAATAAGGGTGAAGATAGGAAGAAAGTCTACACCGCCGGATTACTGGAGGGGGGCAAGTTCATCCAGCTCTTGCAACTGGTCGAATTCATCGAATTCGTCAAAGGTGGAATCCGGCGCCATCGCGCCGGGCAGCAGCGGCGGCGGCACAATCCCGGATGGCGGGGGCGCATTCCCCGACGGGGG
>JABJES010000119.1 GCA_018663165.1 Rhodospirillaceae bacterium | reverse complement strand
TGTATTTAATTTTTTAATGTGATCATGATCACATTCCCGCCTTTGGGTAAGGTGGCACTTTGAGGGTCGTGGACATAGGGGAAGGTGTGTGGCGGCTAAGTCTGATTTCACAGTCCGTTTTTGGGGTGTTCGAGGCAGTATTTCATGCCCCGGCCATGATACGGTTCGTTATGGCGGCAACACGTCCTGTCTGGAGGTCCGCTGTGGCGATCACCTGATCATTTTTGATGGGGGCACGGGTCTGCGGGAAATGGGCAAGACGCTCGCCAAGAACGAGGCCGTAAACGCCGATATTTTCTTCAGCCATGCCCATCTTGATCACATCATCGGCATTCCTTTCTTTTCCACCATCTTCGATCCCAAAAACACGTTTCGTCTGTGGGCTGGCCATCTTCTGCCCCGCCACACTTTGCACGAAGTTATGCGGACGATGATGACCTCTCCGCTGTTTCCGGTGCCGCCGGATATTTTCAGCAAGAAGGTCAGCTATCACGATTTTGTCGCCGGCGAGACGCTAACACCTTTTGAGGGCGCGACCATGAAGACGGTGGCGCTGAACCATCCCAACGGTGCCACCGGCTATCGTCTCGAATATGCTGGCAAGGTGTTTTGCTATGTAACGGATACAGAACATGCGAGCGACGGATTGGATGAAAATATTGTCGATCTGGTGCGCGGTGCCGACATCATGGTTTACGATTGCACCTATACACCTGAGGAATATCCCCGCTATGTCGGTTGGGGCCATTCCACCTGGGATGAGGGCGGAAAGATCTGTCAGGCGGCCGGGGTAAAGACTCTGGTTATCTTCCATCATGATCCGGGGCACGACGATGTCTTTATGGATGGCCTCGCCAAGACGGCGCTGGAAAAATATCCAAACAGCATCGTTGCCCGTGAAGGCATGATTCTTGATCTTGGGGAATGACAAGCCGGGAAAATGAAGTGGCGCGATTTGTTCCTAAAGGGAACGGAAAAGAAGTGCTCTCGGCGCGGGTAAAAAAAATCATCTTTGAGCAACAGGATTCCAGTGAACGGCTGATCGGTTGGTTCCAGTTCTCTATCATTTTAATTTTTGCGATTCTCTATTTCATCTCACCAAAGCCGCCTGCCGCGCAATCTGCTTTCGCGCCGGTGCCATGGGTGCTCGCCGCCTATTTTGGTTTTACCCTGTTGCGTCTTGGCCTGTCCTGGCGCCACCGCCTTGCGGATTGGTTCCTCTATCTTTCCGTTATCGCCGATATGGGGCTTTTGCTTGGTCTGATCTGGAGCTTTCATATTCAGTACGGACAGCCACCGTCTTTTTATCTCAAGGTGCCGACGCTTCTTTACGTTTTCATTTTTATTGCTCTGCGCGCACTGCGATTTGAGGCGCGCTTCGTTATCGTCGCGGGAATAAGTGCGGCGGTGGGTTGGCTCGTATTATCTGGATATGCGGTGGCAACGACGGGGCTGGAAATGGTGACCAGGGATTATGTTTATTACATGACCCATAATGCGGTTCTTGTCGGCGCTGAATTCGACAAGATTGTGTCTATCCTTTTGGTTACGGCGGTTCTCGCTGTGGCTATTACCAGGGCTCGCGCACTGCTTATCCGTTCGGTCGCTGAAAGCACGGCGGCTGAGGATTTATCGCGCTTTTTCTCACCCGATATCGCCCATCGGATCCGTCAATCAGAAGCCCCGCTGCAGCCCGGCCAGGGGGAATACCGGGAAGGTGCAATTCTCAATCTCGATATTCGCGGGTTCACCCGCATGTCGCGGGAAACGCCGCCTGATGAAGTGATGTCTCTTTTGACCGATTACCATGGCCGCATGGTGCCGCTGATCCGGGCCCATGGTGGCACCATCGATAAGTTTTTGGGTGATGGAATCATGGCGACATTCGGCGTCGATAATTTAAGCGAAACATATGCTGCCGACGCGCTTGCCGCAGTTGATGAGATCATGGCGGCGGTGGATGTTTGGGCTGAAGAGCGCCGCGCCCAGGGTCTGGCACCGGTCGAGATAAATGCGGCGGTGGCAAATGGCCGTTTTATTTTTGGCGCGATTGGAGACGGCAAGCGGCTGGAATACACGGTGATCGGCGACGCCGTGAACCTGTCGGCAAAGCTTGAAAAACAGAACAAGGCGGAAGGCGTTCGCGGGCTTGCCACCCTGACCTGTTTTGAAACCGCCACCGTTCAGGGCTATCGCCCGCCGAGTGAGCGTGAAATTCGCGGCGGGATCAGGGTTGCGGGTATTGAAGCCCCGATAGATCTCGTGGTGCTTGCTCTTTGACGGTCCGCCTGCGGCGACAAAATTTTATCTGGCGCGATAAATGTTTTGTCCATTTTTTATTTATTCTTTCAGATCGACGATGACCGGTACATGGTCGGACGGTCGTATCCAGTCGCGGGCGTCTGAGAGTATTTGTGCGGCATGGATATTTTCGCTCAATTGAGGGGTTACCCAGACGTGGTCGAGACGCCGCCCCCGGTTATTCGTCTTCCAGTCGCGGGAACGATAACTCCACCAACTATAAAGCTGTTCTTCCACGGGAATAATATGGCGCACTGCATCGACGAAGTTGGCGGTTTGGCGCAGGGCCTCAAGATGGTCAATCTCAATCGGCGTGTGTGAGACAACTTTTAGCAATTGCTTGTGAGACCACACATCGGTTTGGAGTGGCGCAATGTTGAGATCGCCGACAAGCACCAGAGGCTGGGTGTGATTTTTTTTATCACCAAACCATCGGGTAAGCTCGGTGAGGAAGGCGAGCTTGTGGGCAAATTTTTCATTGGTCTCAGGATTGGGTTCGTCGCCGCCAGCGGGGACGTAAATATTGTGCACTTCAATCGCTGGTTTATTTTTCAGCTTCAACTCAACGGCGATGTGGCGACCGTCGGTGCGTCCAACCCAGTCCAGGCGTTTGGTCGCGGTGAAGGGTCGCTTTGAGAGGATGGCGACGCCGTTATAGCCTTTGATCCCGTAAAAATGCTGGTGGGTAAACCCCATCTCGGCAAGCGCGGCAGAGGGAAACAGATCGTCTATGACTTTGGTTTCCTGGAGGCAGAGAACATCTGGTGCCGTTTCTTTGACGAGATGAGCGACCAGATCAAGACGCAAGCGAACAGAATTTATATTCCAGGTGATTAAGCGCAAGGCACAGGCTCTTTTCTTACTTAAGAGCCGGGACAATTTCGGCGTTGAGACTGCCCACATCATCAATCCGGGCTTCTAACTTGTCCCCCGGCTCAATCGCCGCGACGCCATCCGGCGTGCCGGTAAAAATCAGATCACCGGGATAAAGGGTCACCAGCCGGGACAGGGCGGCAATAATCTCGTCCACCGACCAGATGAGATCTGTCAGAAGGGCGCTTTGGCGCCTCTCGCCGTTGACGGCAAGCTCGATGGTTCCCTGAAGGGGGTGGGTCATCATGTCTGCTGGCTGGATGGCGGAGCACGGGGCGGCAAAATCAAATCCCTTGGCCATATCCCAGGGCATGCCAGCTTTACGCGCCGTATTTTGCAGGTCGCGCCGGGTCAGGTCGAGGCCGACACTATAGCCATAAATATGAGAGGCAGCGTCCTGGGGGTCGATATCACGGCCACCCTTGCCCAGGGCGACAACAAGCTCAACCTCGTGATGGAGGTTTATGGTCGCCGGGGGATAGGGCACTTCAATGGTGCTGTGGCCATCGGGGTCATTGGGGCCAGGGGCGGCGGGGCCAAGGGCGGCGGGGGTTAAATTATGGGTCGGTTTGGTGAAAAAAACCGGGGCGGATTTTTTGGGGTCGGTGCCCATCTCG
>JABJES010000293.1 GCA_018663165.1 Rhodospirillaceae bacterium | reverse complement strand
TCCTGGCAGACCGGTTATCCTTTCGGGGTCAATTTCTCGCGCGGCTATCCGCGTTTCAATCCCGGCGAATTCACCACCGTTGACCTTCTTGCAAAGGGCGAGGCCGATGCCGCCATGTTCATCGCCTGTGATCCGGGGTCGAATTTCCCTCAGCCAGCGATTGACCATATGAAGAAAATTCCGGTTATCGCCCTTGATCCCAAGGAGAGTTATACCACCAAGCTGGCCAAGGTTGCCTTTACCACCGCCACTTACGGCATTAATACGCCGGGCACGGTGTACCGCATGGATGGCGTCGCCCTGACCCTGCGACCGGCGTTTGAGTCCCCTTATCCGAGCGATCAGGAAATTCTTACTGCAATCAAGAAGCGGACCCGTGAGTTGCTTGGCGGAAAAAATAAGGCTAAGAAGGAAACCAAGAATAAGAAGGCGCGCAAGGCCGCTTAGGGGGTATTATCCTTATCTGAGCGGGCACAAAATGAATGACGCGCCCCCGCATAGAGGTGAGGTTAAGAAAAGATAAGCCTCTCCCTTAAGGGAGAGGAAAGAAATAAAAGCAAGAAAACGAGGAAGGGGAGGCTCCTAGTGACATCGATGCTCCGTATCGTCAACGGCAAGGTCTATGATCCTGCCAATGGCGTGGATGGCGAAGTGCGAGAGGTCTGCGTCAAGGACGGCAAGATCGTCGAAAGCGTTCCCGCCAGTGCAAGAAAAATCGACGCCAAGGGTATGGTCATCATGCCCGGCGGTGTTGATATCCACTGTCATATTGCCGGATCAAAGGTCAACATGGCGCGCAAGCTGCAGCCTGACGACCACCGCCATGACGTTCACCCGCGCACCGAGTTCACCCGTTCGGGCACCGGCGGCACGGTTCCCTCTACCTTTACCACCGGATATCGCTATACGACGCTCGGCTACACCACGGCCATGGAGGCCGCAGTGGCACCAATCGGTGCCCGCCATGCCCTGGAAGAGCTTCACGATACGCCGATCATCGATAAGGGCTATTTCATCCTCATGGGCAACAATGTGCTTCTGCATAAGCTGATGCAGGAAGGTGAGCACGACAAAATGCGCGAGGCGCTGGCCTGGTGGGTGAACGCGACCAAGGCCTATTCGATCAAGCTGGTCAATCCCGGCGCCGACGAACCCTGGAAGGGGCATCGCAACCGCAACATAACCACCATCGACCAGGAAGTTGACGCTTTTGAGGGGATTACCCCGCGCAAGATCATCCAGTCCCTGGTCCGTGCTGCCGATGAATTGGGGCTGCCCCATTCGGCCCATATCCATTGTAACAATCTCGGTCATAGCGGCAATTACACGACCACACTCGAGACCATGAAGGCGGCTGAGGGGCATCGAGCCCATATCACCCATATCCAGTTTCACAGTTATGGCGGCGAGATCGGGGACAACCCCCTGTCCGAGGCTGCCAAAATCTCCGAATACGTCAACACCCATCCTAATATTACGGCCGATGTCGGACAGGTGATGTTCGGGCGCTCGACGATTATGACCGCCGACGCGCCCCTGGCCTATCTGATCCATCCTTTCAGCAAGGATACGCGGTGGATCAACGCCGATAGCGAATGCGAGAGCGGCTGCGGTATTACGCCTTTTTCCTATCAGGAGAAAATTTACACCCATGCCATGCAATGGGCGGTCGGGCTTGAGCTGTTTCTGCTTTCCAAGGACCCCTGGCGGATGGTGCTTTCAACCGATCACCCCAATGGCGGTTCCTTCATGAGTTATCCGCGCCTGATCAAGCTGCTGATGGACCGCGAGTTTCGCAAGGCGGAAATTAAGAAGGTCAACCAGAAGGCCGTCAACAAGACGATCCTGCTCGATAATCCGTCCCGTGAGTACAGCCTTTATGAAATTGCCATCATCACCCGTGCCGGTCCGGCCCGTATTCTGGGGCTGAAAAACAAGGGCCATATCGGGGTTGGAGCCGACGCCGATATCACTATTTACGAGGAAGATGCGGATAAGGAAATGATGTTCAGCGCCCCGCGCTATGTGATCAAGGACGGCACGGCGATTATCGACAACCATGAGTTCACCGCCGATAGCGAAGATAACGAAGGGCGGCTGTTCCATGTGGAGCCAGCCTATGATTCCTCAATCGAAGAGGTCATCCGGCCCTTCTTCGACGATTTCTATTCGATCCGTTTCGATAACTATCCGGTTGCCGATAGTTATCTCCATGATCACGAGATCGTGGCGACCTCACCGGGAAAGGTCTGAGCCATGACCGCCCTGCGGATTAAATCCACCGAGATTGTTGATACCTTTGCCGAAGCCTTCGGGATGTGGGGCGCACGGGTCATCATTACCGGCGAGACAAAGGGCTGGGCGATGGCCGGGGCGCGCGCCATGACCGGGTTCGCCACCTCGGTGATCGGCTGTAAATGCGAGGCCGGAATCGAGGGCGATATCGCGCCTGAGGACACCCCCGACGGGCGACCGGGCGTCGCCGTTCTGCTGTTCGCCTTTGATGCCGAGGGCGTCGGCAAGCGTCTTGTCGAGCGTATAGGCCAATGTGTCATGACCTGTCCGACCACCGCCTGTTTCAACGGCCTTGAGGCCGAAAAGACGGTGCCGGTCGGCAGCCAGTTGCGCTATTTCGGCGACGGCTATCAGATCAGAAAGAATCTCGAGGGACGTCGCATGTGGCGGGTGCCAGTGATGGACGGAGAATTCCTTATTGATGACAGGTTCGGGGTTCAACCGGCGGTCGGCGGCGGTAATATCCTGATTCTTGGCAACAATTTGAAAACCACTCTG
>JABJES010000289.1 GCA_018663165.1 Rhodospirillaceae bacterium | reverse complement strand
GTTGCAGGCGTCGATGCACAGGCCGCAGCCGATGCATTCAAGCTGGCTGCCATCACGGATATCGATTCCGGTCGGGCACGCCGCGACACATTGGTTGCAATCAATACAATCTCCGCGACCATCCCAGCTTGTGCCCGCCTTGTGGGGGGCGCGCGGCTCACCCCGCCATTTCTCGTAAGTTACGATCATCGTATCTTCGTCGAACATCGCCGACTGGAAACGCGGCCACGGGCACATATAAGTACAGACCTGTTCCCGCGAAATACCACCGAGAAGATAAGTGGTTGCCGTAAACATCAGAACAAAGAAAACGGCGAAGGCTGGCACCTGGAACGCCATAACGTCATGAACGAGTGTCGGCGCGTCGTAAAAATACATGATCCAGGCACCGCCGGTCAGAAACGAAATCACCAGCCAACTGATATGCTTGGTAATTTTCTTGATAACCTTGGCGGACGTCCATGGACCTTTGTCGAGTCTGATCCGGGCAGAGCGACCGCCCTCGATCATCCGTTCAACCAACATGAAAAGATCTGTCCAGACAGTCTGGGGGCAGGCATATCCGCACCACAGGCGGCCGAACAGCGAGGTCACGAAAAAAAGCCCGATGGCAGCAAGGATCAAGAGCCCGGCAAGATAATAAATCTCCTGGGGCCAGGTTTGTATCCACAACACATAGGCCCGCTGACCGGCGAAATCGAACAACACGGCCTGATCTGGAACACCTGGACCACGGTCCCAGCGCAACCAGGGCACGATGTAATAAATACCGAGAAGAATGACCAGCGCCACCCATTTAAGGCGGCGGAAAATACCATCAACCTTCTTCGGATAAACCTTGATATGGGGGGCGTAGAAGGGTTCCTTGGCCTTCTGCTGCTTTACGGATTCAGCATCAACCGTGAGATCGTCATGACGGGAGGCGTCTGTCATAGGGTAAATACCTTAAGCACATTATTCACCCCCCCCGAGGGAATGGACATAAATCGTCAACTGTTTCAGGGTCACATCATCAAGACGACCACCCCAGGCAGGCATCACACCGCCCCGGCTTTTTGAAATGGTTTCGACAATAGTTTCCTTGTCACCGCCGAAAAGCCAGATTGAATCATTGAGTTTAGGTGCCCCGAGCTCACGCATGCCCTCGCCGCTCTCGCCATGGCAGACGGCGCAATTCTCCGCAAACACAACCGCTCCGCGTTCGGCGGCCTGTGCATCGCTGGCGGAATTGGAAAGAGAGAGCACATATTCAGCGACATCATTGATTTGTCCAGCGTTGAGAATTTCGTCCACTGCAAAAGCGGGCATCTGGGATGTTCTGGTCTCTTCATTGTCGGCCCAGCGCACGCCGTTCTGTAATGTCGTATAAATATCCTCAAGCGTCCCGCCCCACAGCCAGTCATCGTCTGCAAGGCTCGGATAACCAGGACCACCCGCACCGCCAGCGCCATGACAAGGCACGCAATTATCGGCAAAGGCGACGCGGCCACCTGCCATCGCATAATTCTGAAGCTCTGCATCCTCAATGATCTCTTCCATCGACGCGGCAATGAAACGATCCATGTAAACGCTACGCTCACTGTGTAATTCAGCCATCTCATTTTCGAGAACCGCGCGCTGGGAAAATCCGAGCACACCCTTGGTATACTCACCACCGCCGAGCGGAATGGCCGGATAAAGGATGACGTAAATAACGGCAAAAACAATCGTCGCATAGAAGGTGTACAGCCACCATTTTGGCAGGGGCGTGTTGAGCTCTTTAATCCCGTCCCACTCATGACCGGTGGTTTCCGTGCCGGTAATGGCGTCCTTTTCTATTTTTGTCGGCATGGTGGCCTCCTAGAGGGAATCTTTATCATCACGAAAGGGAATATCGGCATGGTCCTGCATTTCCGCAGACCTGCGCCGGGAAGGCCAGAGCGCCCAAACAATGATCCCGGTAAAAATCAGCATCAGCCACAGGCCCCAAAAGGAACGGAAGAAATCTGAAACAGCTTCCAGAGACATCATCCCCCCCTATTGCTGAAGATCGTCATGATCGTAACGGGAAAAATCGACCAAGGTGCCGAGCATCTGAAGATAAGAGATCAGAGCATCCATTTCGGTGATCCGTCCGGCATCACCGTCGAAATCTCCACTCACGGCTTTGGGATAACGGGCCAACAGGCCATCAGTGTCTTCATCCGCCCCAGCCTGGGCCGCCAGATCAGCCGCCGCTTGGGCGATCATCTCATCGCTATAGGGCACACCGACAATCCGGTTGGTCTCCAGATGGGCGCTGATATCCGAAACATCCAGCTCCTGATTAGCCAAAAAAGAATAACCGGGCATGATCGATTCCGGCACCACCGAACGCGGATCACTCAGATGGGCAACATGCCACTCGTTTGAATACTTGCCGCCAACCCGCGCCAGATCCGGCCCGGTTCTTTTTGATCCCCACTGGAAGGGATGGTCATACATGCTTTCCGCCGCAATAGAGTAATGGCCGTAGCGCTCCACTTCGTCACGGAAAGGCCGAATCTGCTGGGAATGACAGAGATAACACCCCTCGCGGATATAAACATTACGTCCAACCAGTTCCAGCGGCGAATAGGGACGCACTCCATCAACCTCTTCGATCGTCGTCTCAATAGTGTAAAGCGGCACGATTTCCACCAGCCCGCCGATGGAAACGGTGAGCAGAGTCAGCACCAGCATCAGGATGACGTTTGTCTCGATTTTCTCGTGTTTGATCAACATGTCCTGCCCTCCTATGCCTGAGCCGTCGCGGATTGGCGCGAGGAAACGGTTTCAGGCTCGATGTCTCCGCGACAGGTGCGCCACAAATTATACGCCATAATCAGAGACCCGAAGAAGAACAGGAAGCCCCCAAGCCCCCGGATTACATAGAAGGGGTGCATCGCATCGACGGTTTCGGCAAACGAATATTGCAGGAAGCCGAAGCTGTCATAGGCCCGCCACATCAGACCCTGCATAATGCCGGAAACCCACATGGAGACGATATAGAGCACGATGCCGATGGTCGAAATCCAGAAATGATAACTGATCAGCCGTTGGCTATAGATGTCCTTGCGCTTCCACAGCACCGGAACAAGGAAATAAAGAACACCAAAGGTGATAAAACCAACCCAGCCGAGCGTACCCGAATGAACATGACCGATCGTCCAGTCTGTGTAATGGGACAGGGCGTTGACCGATTTGATCGACATCACGGGGCCTTCGAAGGTACTCATGCCGTAAAAACCGACACCGGTAACCATGAAACGCAACACCGGATCGGTACGCAGCTTGTCCCAGGCCCCAGACAGAGTCATCAGACCGTTGATCATGCCACCCCAGGACGGCATCCACAGCATGATTGAAAAGACCATACCAAGGGTCTGCGCCCAATCGGGCAGAGAGGTGTAATGGAGATGATGAGGCCCGGCCCAGATATAAAGGAAAATCAGTGACCAGAAATGGATGATCGACAGCCGATAGGAATAAATCGGCCGGTTCACCCGCTTGGGAATGAAGTAGTACATCATGCCGAGAAACCCGGCGGTAAGGAAAAATCCGACGGCGTTATGGGCATACCACCACTGGGTCAGGGCATCGCGCACCCCGGCAAACAGGGAATAACTCTTGGCCCCGGTAAAGGAGACGGGCACCGCCAGATTATTGACAATATGCAGCAGGGCAACGGTAACGATAAAGGCCAGATAGAACCAGTTGGCGACGTAGATATGGGGTTCCTTGCGCTTCATGATCGTACCGACAAAAACCAACAGATAGGCCACCCAGACGATGGTGATCCAGATATCCACATACCATTCCGGCTCGGCGTATTCGCGGCTCTGGGTAATACCCAGCACATACCCCACCGCCGCCATGACGATGAAGAGCTGATAGCCCCAGAAAACGAAAGAGGCGAGCCCGTTACCGCCGAAGAGCGAAGCCCGGCAGGTCCGTTGAGCAACATAAAAGGAGGTGCCAATAAGCGCATTACCGCCAAAGGCGAAAATCACTGCACTGGTGTGAACCGGACGGAGACGACCGAAAGAGAACCACTCAAGATCAAGATTAAGCGCCGGAAAGGCGAGCTGGAAGGCGATAAACACCCCGGCTCCAAAGCCAACAACACCCCAGAAAACCGTGGCGACGACGAATTTACGAATAATTTCGTCGTTATAGGCGTCTGCCGCGCCCGATGTACTCGAGGCTGAACTCATCAATAAATCTCCCACATAGCGCCGTCTTCCGGGCCGGATTCGTATTTCTTAGTATAGATGGAGACTGACGCCTCCCCTAGCATTGAGCCAAATCAAATTATGACGCCCTATTAATAACATAACCTGTTTTTACACACCTCATATAAACTTCATACCTATACTTAAATGGTTTCATCTCCGTAAAAATTGGTAAACCCTTCGCCATGATCCCCTTGCTCAAAGAGTTTCTTCTCCCTCCGGGTGTTTTCCTTCTCGCCGGGCTTATCGGAATTTGGAACATTCAACGCAATCCCCGGCGCGCCAAGCGGATACTGATCGCTGTTACAATCCTGTTTTATATCTTCAGCACCAAGATAATGGCCTCGCTATTGGTGGGCAACCTGCCCGTTCCCCCTCCCCTACCCCCGCAATCCCTTGATTTAATGGATAGTTCCGACCCACCCCAGGCCATCGTTGTTCTCGGGGCCGGGCTCTATGAAGCAGCACCAGAATACGGCGGCGACACGGTCTCGGGCGGTTCGCTGGCCCGCATCCGCTATGGCGCCAACCTCCATCGGCGCAGCGGACTCCCCCTTCTGGTCAGCGGCGGCCGCCCGGAAAATACGAAATTAAGCGAGGCCGAAACCATGAAAGCCGCCCTTGAAACCGATTTTCATGTGCCTGTCGCCTGGACCGAGGATATATCGAACACAACATGGGAAGGGGCGCAAAATGTTCACGAAATCCTGGCCGCAGAAGGAATCAATAAGATTTACCTTGTTACACACGCCAATCATATGATCCGCGCAGAGAAAG
>JABJES010000116.1 GCA_018663165.1 Rhodospirillaceae bacterium | reverse complement strand
CGATCCCGACACCCACCGCCCCGGCAATATCGGTGCGCAGGGAATCGCCGACCGCCAGAACTTTAGCGCAATCCTCTATCTTTAGAATATCCAGGCAATGACCATAAACTTCCCGGTCCGGCTTGCCGTGATAGCGCACATGGCCCCCCAGCTCTTCATAGCGCCGGGCCAAAGCACCGGCACAGATCATGCGATTACCGCCGCGAACCACCTCAATATCCGGGTTAGAGCAAATCATCGGCACATTGATAGCAGCGGCGGAAACGAGAATATCTTCATAATCGGCGACGCTCTCACCCTCCCCCCAGGGACCGGTGTTAAGCAGAAATTCCGCCGCCTCGACGCTCTTCACCACATCAAGGTCAATGCCTTCAAGCATGTTGCGGTCGCGGTCCGGCCCGATATGGTAACAGCGCGTGCCAAGCTGGGCATACCAGGGATCGTCCCGCTTGTTTAAATGGTCATAGGCCTCTTGCCCGGAGGATACGATGCCGTCATAGAGCACGCTCGGCACCCCAAGTTCGGTTAACTGGACGGCAATGACATGGGTGCGACGCGGCGCATTGGAAAGAAACACGATGCGCTTTGCCTGTGCCCGCAACCGTTCCAGACAATCGACGACGCCGGGATAAACGGCAACGCCGTCATGGATCACCCCCCAGAGATCGAGGATGAAACCATCATAGTCCCCGGCCAGCTTTGAGAGACCGTCATGAACCGGCAGAGCTGGAAATAAATGAGTGCTATCCGCCATGGCGGGATTATTTGCTTTCGCGGGTCAGCCGGGGCTTCCCGAACAGAAACCCCTGGGCAAAATCGATCGGCTGGTCGAGAAGCTCCAGCACCTGATCCTCGGTTTCCACCTTATCGACGATCAAATCCAGATTGACCAGATCGAGCATTTGCTTCAACTCCCTCAAATCTCCCTTGTCCCTGACCTCTTCTAACAGGAGATCGACAGGCGCCTTGATGAACTTTACCCGGTGGCGGGCGAGCTCCTCATAATTCATATCCAGACGACCGACCTGATCGACAGAAAAGCGGAACCCGAAATGGGCCAGCCGGTCCAGATCGGCGAGATCCGTTTCATCAAGCTGCGCCATATCATGTTGACTGACCTCGAAGACGAGGCTCGGCGCGAGCTCGTGATTTTCAAGCAGGAACCGCATAAAATCCTCGAAGAATTCCTTATCGAGCAGAGAATGGGTGGAAATGTTGCAAAAGAAAAGAAGGTTGCGGTTTCTTTTCTGGGTATCGCGGACAAGCTGGATACAGCGAAAAAGAAGCATGTTGTCGATCGCTGCAATCAACCCTTCTCTCAAGGCAATATCCAGATATTGATTGGGGGAGAGTATTTTGTCCCCGGTGCGAAGGCGGGAAAAACATTCAAAAAAATGGAGTTTGCGCTGGGGCAGGCTGACGATCGGCTGCAGCATAAGATCGATCCGACCGTTATTCAGGGCGTCGCGCACCTCGTCGAGAATCTGCGCCTCTTCACCCCTCGAACGGGAGGGCTTCAAGGTGGGCTCCAGGCCATCGCTGACCGGGGCGGGCTGGGCTGAAACACGGGGGGCTTTCCCGGCTGATTTTTTCTCCGATGAGCCCTTCTTTGCTTTCCCCCCTGCTGGCGGCTTGGTCTTTTCCGCAGAGGCTGGCCCGACACGCACCCTGAGGCTCTCTGTTTCCTCAATCCGTTGGGCGGCAAGGGGTTCGGGTGCCGGTTGGGGTATACTTCTAATCAGCTCCGCTTTGTCGGGAACATTGAAAAGCCGGTTCACCAGGTTGCGCTGTACCTGGCCCTCGATTTTTTCCAGCAACGACACCTCTTCCTCACCATCCTTGCCCCGTTTGGCATTAAGGATCAGTTGCGCCGTCTTGCGGGTGCGCGCCAGTTCCGAAAGGGTTTCATCTTGTGTCCCGCGAAGCCGAAATATTTCAGCCCGCAACTTTCTAGAAATTCCAAAATGAAGAGCCCCAAGATGAAGAAGAGCCAGGACAAGCAGCAGGCCTGCCCCAAGGGCATCAGCCTGATCGCTGGTGATAACGGGATAGCGTTCGGGCAAAAGCCCGGCCACACCCCAGGCGAGGACAAGATAGGCCAGGAAAACAAGAATATTCAGCATCGCAAACTAACGCCCTTTAAAGAAGCTCCGACAAACAGGCAGTACGGCCAAAAGGTTCTCTCATTCCAGCCATTGTTTCAACGACGATTGTTTCAACGACGATTGTTTCAACGATGATCGGCCCCCACCGCCTCGGCCATTGAGCCAAAACCGTCGCGGCGCAGGCAATCGGCCAATTCCCGCTTGATCCGGGCAACCAGACCAGGCCCATGATAAACCATCGCCGTATAAAGCTGAACCAAACTCGCACCAGCGCGAATTTTCTCGTATGCCTCCGCACCGCTTGAAATACCGCCAACGCCAATGATCGGCAGTTTTCCCTGGGTCAGATCATACATCTCGGCCAGAACCCTGGTCGAAAGCGGAAATAGTGACGGCCCGGAAAGACCACCGATTTCTGAAAGATGCGGACCGTGTAATCCTTGGGGACGGGAAACCGTCGTATTGCTGATGATCAGCCCGTCGATCCCGGCCGTCAATACCGTCTGCGCGATCTCGGCGTATTCGCTCACTTGCTGATCAGGGGCAATTTTGAGAAGCAGCGGCGGCAGGGTTTCAACCAGTCCCGCACAGGCCGCTTTGCGGGCCTCGACCACACGGGAAAGCAGGTTTGAAAGATGCGCTCTCCCCTGCAGATCACGCAGGCCCGGCGTATTGGGGGAGGAAACATTGACCACCAGATAATCGACAAAGGGCGCGCAGGCATAAACCCCCTCCACATAATCTGCTGCAGCGTCTTGCGTTTCCTTATTCTTACCTAGATTGGCGCCGAGAAGTCCCTTGGGGCGTGCCGAGTCCTTGCTGAACGCCCTGAGCCGGGCGGTAAAGGAAGTTAGGCCCTTATTGTTGAACCCGAGGCGCTGAATCACCGCCTCATCCTCTTCGAGCCGAAACATGCGGGGTTTTGGATTTCCTGCCTGGGGGCGCGGCGTCACCGAACCGGCCTCGACAAACCCGAAGCCGAGCTTGAAAAGCCCGGTCAGCGCTTCTGCATTCTTGTCATACCCCGCCGCCATGCCAAGAGGATTGGCAAAATCCCGTCCCCAGACCCGGCAGGCGAGAAGCGGATCATCCTTGCCTGAAGAGCCGTAAACAAGCCCATGTTTGAGCGCCCAGAGACTTAAGCCATGGGCGGTTTCGGGCGTCAATAATCTAAGCCATGGCCAAACAAGCCCACGATAGAAGCCTGTCATCTCAGCCTTACCCGCCGTTTCCATAAAGTGTTTCGATCGGGGGGAACTGGTGGCGACCGCTGGAATCGAGGGGAAGGTCATGAGAGGCGATCACCGCATGAAGGGGCAGTGGCCCGTAGAGATGGGGAAACAGTTCATCGTCGCGCGAGAGCTCCCATCTCAAAACTGTGCCCAACCCGCCGGGGTCGACAACAAGAAGAACAAGGTCTGTCATGCCGCCGCAATGCCTTTCAGCGCTTTCCCGGACCTGGGCAATGGTTGAAAGATGCAGAAATGCCCGCGTCTCGCCGCGGGAAAGATCAGGGCGACCGAGAAAGGCCCCCTCGCTCTCGGCAACCGCCCACAAGCTACGCGGGCAGAGATGATAAATCGGCTGATCAGACATGGCCAAAGCCTATCCCCATTCCCCTGCACACGAAAGGATGGTCTTGGAAAATAGATAAAATGCAAGGCTTTGCATCCTGCATCGCAACCCGCGCGATCTATTGCAATCTGCATTGAAACAGCGTCATGGACGGCTTTCCATTTTTATAAATTTTTCTGTTTTATCAAATAGTTAAATCGATTTTATCGAACTCCACTCTTCTGGCCCGCCCCTTGCGCTGTCTCAAGGCAACGCAACACCGCAACAGGAAGAGGAGACTTAAAAATGGCTTGCTCATGTGACGATTGGAACAAGGAATCCGAAAC
Source organism: Rhodospirillaceae bacterium (assembly GCA_018663165.1). Taxonomy (GTDB): domain Bacteria; phylum Pseudomonadota; class Alphaproteobacteria; order UBA11136; family UBA11136; genus JABJES01. The sequence goes on along the minus strand of JABJES010000116.1, from coordinate 1,717 downwards.
CCCCCTTGAATACGCCCTGCGGATGGTTTCGGCCGTCGACGATCATAAATACACCGTTGTGCCCAAGGAGCCGACACCTGAAATGCTGGAATCCGGCGCTTCGGTCGGCGGCTGTAGCACAGCCCAGGCCCGCAACATTTATCTTGCCATGCTCTGGGCCTCTGATGCTTAAATCAAACCCGGCGGGAGAGGCGTGCGACGGGGTGAAGGCCGCACGCCAAAACGCCGTTTATCTCTCCTGCTATTTTCTATTTCCGACAAAAGGCCGCCACCGCCCGATTATGGGCGACGATCTGCTCTTTGGTTGAGCGGGCCAGCACATCGCTCTTGTCGGGCACGATCATACGCACCCAGCCACAACCGCTAGCCGTTCCGGCGCATCCGCTCAAGCTCATCATCAAGCTCAGCATTACCCAGACGCAAAACCGTCTCATCGATTTTTTGCCGTTCAACGGCATGATCCACCTCCTGTTCGGCAATTTCCTTACGGGCTTCAACCCGTCCCAGTCGCCGGGCCGTCCACCATCCCGCGATCAGCAGGACGGCGACCAGCCCGGTCAGAAAGAGCCCGGCGCTCACGCCTTATGCTCACGAACGAAAAAGGCGGCGATCCCGGCCATTGCGATGGCGGCGTCGATGATCATCTGCCACAGGCCGGGGTCGAGATTAACGTGAAGGGCGGCCAGCACACCGGCCAGACCGGCATAGGTTGAGGGCTCGCGCAGACGCTCAATAACGTAATTGAAAAATTTAAACATGGTCTTCTCCTTACTCGATATCGTTGTAAAAAAGGTGATGGCCGATCTCGACCGAGGGTGCCTTACCCCGTGCCCAGGAGGGAAACACGCCCTGGGCGTGGTAATGGGTGGCGCCGCGCGTCTTGTCTTCAAGCACCCCATTGACAGCCCGGCGCGCAATGCGTCGGCAGCAATCGAAAAGCTTGTCACCGGGCTGAAGCGCGGCGATAACCGCCCGGTTGGGGTCGCCCTCGTTCCAGCAACTAAATTGAAATGGCCGACCGCAAATCTCGCCGGCATCATTGCCCCACCAGTGGCGCGCACCCTGAGCGGCCTTTTTGTCGGCAATGGTGAGACGGTTCATCACCACAGAGGCCACCGCCTCCAGTCCCGAAACCCCCTCGCCCCTGGCCTCGCCATATAAGGTACGGGCCAGAATATCGACGGCCTCTTTTTTGGTCTCCCGCCGTCGTCGTTTTTTTTCCGGCGCGGGTGCCGGTGAGAGGCGTGGTGGGGGACTGAAAATATCGCGGATGATCGCACTCATGGCTGGCCTCCCCGAGAAGCGCCGACAAGACCTGTCGAATGGTCGAGCTTGGCCTCAATGCGTAAAAGATGGCTGGTCAGGCGGCGCTCTAAATCTTTCAGGCAGGCGATCGAAGCGTAATCCTTGGCCACTTCCAGCTTGTAGAGAGACAATCTCTCGCGCAGATCGCCGCTGGTGGTCTCACATTGACGGCGGCTATGCTGGGCTGCCTGTTCGCTCTCCCGCCTTGTCCGCCAGATCAGCCACAACAGGCCGCCAAGTGCTGGAATCTCGACCATCGAGATCCACCACACCAAATCGAAGGGGATCGTTTCGCTCATTCCCTTAGTCCTTTCTTATTTTGTTTGGGGGTCGCGCCCGGAATCCGGGCACAAAAAAACCGCCCATCGGGGCGGCGGTTGGTCGGTTAATATCTAAATGTATCGGCGGGGAT
>JABJES010000290.1 GCA_018663165.1 Rhodospirillaceae bacterium | reverse complement strand
TAATCGAGAAGAACTTCGGTCTCTCCATTTTGTCCCTTATGGCACAAGACACCGCCCATCCAATCAGCGGCGAAGTAATGAGTAGATTCCATGATCTCCCCTCTCCCTGAGCCGAAACAGAAAGCACGGCTCATATATCTCCCCTGGGGCATTCATCAAGTCTGGCGAAAATAGCCGAAACAGCAGGGAAAGACATTGAGACACATCAATCCATCACCTCAAAACGATTGTCATGGCAAATTCAGCCTGTGACGGGAATCACCGCAGCAAGAGACCTAACCGGCTAGATAAGCATGTTAAATACTTGCCATGACACGAATTTTGGCGACACTAAAAGCAGGTGCCACCGTTATTCGCCGGGCCATAACCAAAAGGATTCAAAAATGACCATTACCTGGAGTGGCGTCTGGCAAATCACCAACGAGAACGGCCACATTTTTTGTCTCACCCTTGATCCAAGCGGCCTCGCCATTGCCGATCAGGGCGTTAACGGTAAATGGTCCCAGTTTGGCAACCATATCGTTATTTCCTGGGAGAACGGCTGGACAGACGCCATCGAACCCGATGCCAAAGGCTTTGAAAAAAGGGCCTATGCTCCTGGTATAGCTCTCAACGAAAAGCCTGCGACCAAAAACCGGGCCGAAAAAGTATCATAGAGCACGGTTAATCTGAGCTAAAATTACAGCCCGCACTTTACTTGATGTGGCCGACTCTTTAGGCTTTTGAGCATGGCTTCAGCGTCGGAAACCGTCTTCCGGCCTGTTCACGGACCCCTGAGGGGGGGGAACAATGCAAAGATCGACGCCGCAAAGACCCACATCATCTTTGGATAATTGTTCCGAACCAAAAACCTGTGACCGTGCCTGGGCGCAAGAAGTTTTCACCCAAATCCGCGACACCAGTCTTGAGATCGCAGCGCCTTTGTCCCTGGAAGACCAGATCATTCAGTCGATGGCCGATGTCAGCCCGACAAAATGGCATCTCGGCCATGTAAGCTGGGCCTTTGAAACCTTTCTTCTTGAACCGTTAATGCGGGCAGGCGGGGGAGAATATGCCCCGTTTGATCCGACGTTTGGCTATATCTTCAATTCATATTACGAGGCGGTCGGACCCCGCCATGAGCGCCCCAAGCGCGGCCTGCTCTCACGTCCTCCCCATGAAGAGGTGATGGCCTATCGCCGTTATGTCGACGATTGCGTGCTCAAAGCCATCGACAACGCCTCAGAAGAGGTCTGGAAACGTCACGCCTGGGCTTTTGATCTGGCGCTCAACCATGAGCAACAACACCAGGAGTTGATGCTTACTGACATCAAGCATGTCTTTTCCTGCAACCCCTTGCACCCAGCCTATGCGCCGTTTCGTCCTCATGGGATCGATCATGTCGGCGAAATGGGATGGCTTTCCCATGATGGTGGACTTGTCGAGATCGGCCATCAGGGTGAAGAATTCGCCTATGACAATGAAGGCCCCCGACACCAGGTCTGGCTCGAACCCTTCGCCGTCGCCGACCGTCTGGTTACCAATGGCGAATATCTCGAATTTATCAAAGACGGCGGTTATGAGCGCTTTGAATTCTGGCTTTCCGACGGTTTTGCAACCGTCAGAGCGCAAGGCTGGAAGGCACCGCTCTATTGGCAGCAGGCGACACAAAACGCCCCCAAGGACGACGCTTCCTGGCAAATGATGACCCTGGCCGGTTTACAGCCGCTGGACGCGGCAGAACCGGTCTGTCATGTCAGTTTCTATGAGGCCGATGCATATGCGCGCTGGGCCGGTAAGCGTCTGCCCCGGGAGGCGGAATGGGAAATCGCCGCCGCCAAGGTTCCATGCCAGGGAAATTTCGCCGATAGTCGCCACTTCCGCCCTTTGCCAGCCACTGGGCCGCTCAGCCGACAGGAGCCTAACTCGGCACAATTTTTTGGCGATGTCTGGGAATGGACATCCAGTCCCTATACGCCCTATCCCGGCTTTCAACCCGCCCAAGGCCCGGCGGGGGAATATAATGGTAAGTTCATGTGTAATCAGATGGTGCTTAAAGGTGGCTCCTGCGTCACGCCGTCGGAACATGTGCGCGCCAGTTACCGCAATTTTTTCTACCCCCGTGACCGCTGGCAATTTTCCGGTATCCGATTGGCTACAGACTGCTGAAAACAGACTGCTGAAAACAACTCAAATGGAAGTTAATTTATTAGATGGTAAACTCAATGGAACATACTGATATTAAACAAGATTTAACTGGAGATTCAGGTGACGGCGGATTCCTGGATGAGGTTCTTGCCGGTTTAAGTAAAAGCCCCAAAACCCTGCCCTGCAAATATCTGTATGACGAAAAAGGGTCACAGCTTTTCGACGCTATTTGTGAGTTGGATGAATATTACCCAACCAGCACCGAGGAAATGGTTCTGCGCGACAACAGCGGCGAGATTGCCGACCTGATCGGCCCCGAGGCGCAATTGATCGAATATGGCGCCGGATCCCTGCAAAAAGTGCGTATTCTGCTCGATTCAATGGAAGCCCCGGCAGCCGTGATCCCGCTGGATATCTCTCGCGAACATCTTATGGCCTCGGCAAAAACCCTCGCCGAAGAATACCCGCAAGTTGAAATTCTCCCGGTTTGTGCTGATTTTTCAACGCCAACCTCATTGCCGGAACCGGTCGGAAACCCTGAGGCCAAGAAAGTCGGCTTTTTCCCCGGTTCGACGATTGGCAATTTCACCCCCGAAGAAGTGATCAACTTTCTCGAAATCGTGGCCGATGATCTTGGGGCCCAAGGCGAGTTTCTGCTCGGCGTCGATGTCAAGAAAGACGAGTCGATCCTGCGCGCCGCCTATAACGACCGGGAAGGCGTCACCGCCGCCTTCAATATCAACCTTCTCCACCGCATCAACCGCGAACTGAAAGGGAATTTCGATCTTTCCAAGTGGCGGCACGATGCCATCTATAATGACGACCGGGGACGGGTCGAGATGCATCTGGTCAGCCAATGTGCACAAACCGCCCATATCATGGGCCAGCCATTTGAGTTTACCAAAGACGAGACGATCCATACGGAATCCTCTCATAAATACAACATCGAGGAATTTGTCGATCTGGCCAAGAGTGCAGGCTTTTCCTCTCTCCAGACCTGGATGGACAAGAAGTCGATGTTCTCGGTCCACTATCTGAAAGTAGCCTGAAACGGTCCAGCCTCATGAGCTTTGATCTTGATCGCGCACGGCGCGAGACCTCTGGTTGTGAGAACCGCATTCATTTCAATAATGCCGGTGCCGCCCTGATGCCGACGCCTGTCGTTGACGCCATGACCGCCCATATCAAGCGGGAAGCGGAAATCGGCGGCTATGAAGCGCAGGCCGAGGCAGAGGCCGCCGGGCGGCTCGATATCCACGGGGCCGCGGCGCGGTTTCTCAATGCCGGCCACAAGGAAATCGCCCTGGCCGAAAGCGCAACACGGGCCTGGGACATGGCCTTTTACGGCGCTGTCGCCGGTCTCGGCCTGAAGGCCGGCGACCGAATTCTCACTTGCAGCGCCGAATATGCCAGCACCCAGATCGCTTTTCTACAGGTGGCGAAACGCTGTGGGGTTGAGATCGTGCCAGTGCCCGACAATGAAACCGGCCAGATTTCCCTCAAGCACCTGGAGGCGATGATTGACCAGCGCACCCGGCTGATCTCGCTGACCCATGTACCGACCAATTGCGGGCTGGTTAATCCGGCTGAGAGTGTTGGTGAAATCGCGCGAAAAGCCGGGATTCCTTACTTTCTCGATGCCTGCCAGTCGGCGGGACAATTGCCGCTTGATGTTAAGGCAATCGGCTGTGATGTCCTGACCTTTACCGGACGCAAGTATTTGCGCGCACCACGAGGCACCGGCATCCTCTATGTCCGCGCCGATTTTCTTGAGCGTATTGAGCCGCCCTTTCTCGATCTTCACGCCGCCCCCCTAAAGACTGCCGATACCTATGAAATCCGCCCCGATGCCCGGCGTTTTGAGTCCTGGGAGACCAACATCGCCGCCAGGGCCGGACTCAAATCCGCCCTTGATTACGCTATGGATTGGGACGTTGCGGCCATCGCCGAACGGATCGAAAAACTGGCCAGCCAATTGCGCCAGGGACTCGAAGCCATCCCCGGCATCAAAATCCACGATCAGGGCAAAGTCTTGTGTGGTATTGTCGGTTTTTCACATACCCGACATGACCCGGAAAAAATCCGCACGGAATTGGCGCGGGAAGGGGTCAATATCCATATCTCTTATCCCGCCAGCACCTGGACAGATTCGGCCCTGCGCAACCTGCCGCCGCTGCTCCGCGCCTCGGTGCATTATTACAATAGCGAGACAGAGATAGAGCGTTTCCTCAACCTTCTCGAAGGAATGACAGGAAAGGGCTGAGAGCTCAAACCCGGCTGATACCGGCGTCCCGTTTCTGCGCCTCCTCACTCATACGCAACACAGCGTGGCGGGGATAAAAAGGCCTGAAGGCCGGACATATTCCGTGCAAAACGCTAATGATCCCGATCCAGACAAGAAAAAAACCATTTTTGATCGCAAAAATGCAATGAGGCCAATAACTTTTCCCCGCCTCATCTAGATGTTTCCGGCTGGCGGTGATCATTAAGGCTGCTCCCTTAAATTAAAAAAATCTTTCGCTCATTTTTACTTATAAGACGATTGAATAGCTTTCGTCAGCAGCCATGATTGCGCCGGGGGCCGGGCTGTGGCAAAAGAATTATCAACACAGCACCATCAAGATATAGCCAAAAGAGGAGAGCCCCCGTGAATCAGTCAGAAATCGCCCGCGTCCAGAAATATTTGCGCACCCTGTTCGGATCGAACCAGATCAAGCTCCAGGCCGAAGCCAGCAAGGACGGTTCCGTCGAGGTTAATGTTGGCGATGAATTCATCGGCGTCATCTACAAGGATGAAGAAGACGGCGAGATATCTTATGCCTTCAACATGGCCATCCTGGCAATGGACCTGCCCGAAGACTAAGCCACAGCTCTGCTCAACGCTCTGCTATCCCTCCGCCAACTGCCTCAGGTGTCCTTCTTCATGCCGAATTTTCCACGTCCAATCCTCGCCTTGACGATCATTCTTCTTGCCGCTCTGGGGCCTTTCGTCGATATCCAGGCCGCCCTGGCTCAGGCCGCAGACGCACCTGAAATCGGCGACAAAAGTGACCAGGGTAATTTCGAGGCCTGGCTTGTCGGGGTTCGGGCGCAAGCCCGGGAAAAAGGTATTTCAGAAGCCACCATCAAGGCCGCATTAAGCGATCTTCAACCGATTCCACGGATCATTGAACTTGACCGCAAACAGCCCGAATTCACGCTGACGCTGACCCAGTATCTGAACCGTGTCGTGCCGGCCTCAAGGGTTAAAAAGGGGCGACAGAAACTGGCTGAAAACCGCGAATTGCTCACCGCCCTGGAGGCAAAATACGGGGTGCCTGGACGCTATATCGTCGCCTTTTGGGGGATCGAAACCGATTTCGGCCGGGTCTCGGGCGGCTATTCGGTGGTCGCCGCACTGGCCACCCTGGCCCATGACGGGCGGCGCAGCGCCTATTTCCGCAAAGAGTTGATGAACGCCCTGAAGATTATCGATGACGGCCATATCACTGCTGACAAGATGTCTGGCTCCTGGGCCGGGGCCATGGGCCAGACCCAGTTCATGCCATCGTCCTTTCTTTCCCACGCCACCGATTACAACGGCGACAACCGCATCGATATCTGGAACACCCGCGCCGACGCCCTGGCCTCAGGCGCCAATTACCTGAAAAAAGCGGGCTGGAACCCGGACCTCACCTGGGGGCGTGAAGTTCGCCTGCCTGAAGGCTTTGACACCACACTGGCGAGCAAGACCAACCGTCTGACCCTCGCCCAATGGCACGCTCTTGGCGTTATGAGGGTTGATGGCAGCGCACTTCCCCTGCGGGACGGCATCAAGGGCCGCATCGTCCTGCCTGAAAGTAAGAAGAAGGGGGGGCCTGAAGGCAAAACCGGGCGGGCCTTTCTGGTTTATGATAATTTCGACGTCATCCTCGACTGGAACCGCTCGAATTTCTTCGCCATTGCCGTCGGCCAGCTTGCCGACCAGATAAAAACCCAGTAAAATCCCACATCCAGCAGACATTCATGGTAAGTACTACCAGATGATGGGTTTTAAAAGTTTCGTTTCCAGATATTTCTCCGGTCGTTTTTGCGCCTTTCCCCGCGCCGGGCTTTGTCTCATCCTGCTTTCGGCGTTTTTAATCACCGCCTGTGCGGAAACCCAGCTTGTGGTTCATGCGACAAAAAAACTCCAACCCAAAGTGGAAAAGAAAACCGGCACGTACAAGGTCGGCGATCCCTATGAGATAAACGATGTTTGGTACTACCCGAGCGTTGATTACGAATACGACGAAACCGGAATCGCCTCTTGGTATGGCAAGCAGTTTCACGGTGCCCTGACCGCCAACGGCGAAACCTTCGACATGAACGCCATCTCGGCGGCCCACAAGACCCTGCCCATGCCCAGCGTTGTGCAGGTGACTAATCTTGAAAATGGTCGATCACTCAAGCTCGTGGTCAATGATCGCGGGCCTTTCGTCAATGGACGCATCCTCGACGCCTCGCGGCGCACGGCCCAATTGCTCGGCTTTGAGAAACAGGGGACGGCTCGGGTGCGGGTACAGGTTCTCGCCGATGAAAGCCGCCTGATTGCGTATCAGAACTCACCAAAAGAACTGCGGGAAGAAGAAAAAATAAAAATTACAGCGGTTGAAAGAGATGTGGTCACCAGTCAATCCCTGGCACCGCCACCTGGTGAACAAGGCAACGCGCCTGAAACAAGTAAGAACGATGAGACAGCGCCGGTTCTCCGCTCTGCCCTGCCTGAAATGGGCGACGCAGAAACCCTGTCTGCAATTAAAGAAGAACCGGTCGACCCCGTCGTCAGCCAAAAATACGTCAGGCCGACTGCCCTCTATATTCAGGCCGGGGCCTTCACCAAGGTGGAAAACGCCTATCGCATAAAAACCCAGATCGCCCGGATCAGCCCGGCCCAGATCACTGAGGCCAAAGTTGGCGCTCAAACCTATTTCCGGGTGCGAATTGGCCCCTTCAGAACTGTAGAACAAGCCGATAGCATCCTCGACAGCGTGATCAATGCCGGGTACAAGAATGCCCGGCTGATCGTCGAATAGAGACGTTTTAAGGTCGCCCCTTCATCGAGAGACCAACCCCCGGCGTGAACAGGATTATCCCCTTGAAGACTTTTTTCATTCCTCTCCGTTTTTGCTCCCGCCTGTTGCCGGTGCTGGCGACCATCGCCTTTTTGCTCGGCCTTGGACTTGGACTGGCCCCGGCCAAAGCCATCGAAACTGCGGCTAAAGAAGCCTTTCTCGTCGATTTTGAGACCGGCGCCGTGCTTTTTGAGAAGAACGCAGACACCCCCATGCCGCCCTCATCAATGAGCAAGCTGATGACCATCTTCATGGTTTTCGAGCATCTGCGTGACGGCAGCCTGTCCCTTGACGACCAACTACCAGTCAGCGTCAAGGCTTGGCGCAAGGGCGGATCAAAAATGTTCGTCCGCGAAGGCGACAATGTGACGGTCGAGGATCTCATCCACGGCGTTATCGTCCATTCCGGCAATGACGCCTGTATTGTTCTTGCTGAAGGTCTGGCCGGCAGCGAGGATGCCTTTGCCGAGGCCATGACCCTGCGCGCCCACGAATTGGGTCTTGAGAACAGCTTTTTTAAAAATTCCACCGGCTGGCCCGATCCCGAGCATATGATGACCGCCCGCGACCTTGCCCTTCTGGCTGAACTGACGATCCGCGAATTTCCGCAATATTACCATTTTTACGCCGAAAAGAGCTTTCAATACGGCAAGGGCATGAAAGCCCAGCCCAACCGCAACCCACTTCTCTACAAGCCCCGCCTGAAGGCCGATGGTCTTAAAACAGGCCATACGGAAGCCGGTGGTTTCGGGATCACCGCTTCGGCGGAAAAAGACGGGCGACGTCTCATCATGGTTTTGAACGGCATGTCCAGCATCAAGGAAAGAGCAAAGGAATCAGAGCGGATTCTGGAATGGGGATTCCGCGAATTCAACAATTACAACCTCTTTACCGCCGGAGAGACGGTCACCCAGGCGGACGTCTGGCTCGGTGCGGCGCCAACGGTGCCACTGGTCATCAATCAAAACCTGATCATCACACTGCCCCGCAAGGCGCGGCGAGGCATGGTTGCCAAGGTAATCTATAACGAGCCGATACCAGCACCGGTCACACAGGGGGACAAACTCGCCCGTTTGATCATCACGGCACCGGATAGCGACCCCATTGAAATCCCCCTTTATGCCGGGGCCGGTGTCGCCCGCCTGGGATCTCTGGGCCGCATCCAGGCGGCGCTCGGCTATCTGCTCTGGGGGTCTCTGGTAATCAGTGAACCTCAAGGAAGCAACTGATGACCACAATACGTGTCCCTATGTGGCAAGGGATATGACCAGGGGGCGTTTCATCACCCTGGAAGGCGGCGAGGGGGCGGGGAAATCAACCCAGGTCGCGCTGCTTGCACAATCCCTTGAAAGCACCGGCATTAAAGTTCTGACCACCCGTGAGCCCGGCGGTTCAAAAGGGGCGGAAGATATCCGTAAATTGTTGGTTGAAGGCGAAATTGGCCGCTGGACGCCAATGGCCGAAACCCTTCTTCTGTTGGCCGCCCGCGCTGATCACCTGACCCGCAAAATACGCCCGGCCCTGGAAGAGGGCGCTTGGGTGATCTGCGACCGCTTTGCCGATTCAACCATCGCCTATCAAGGCGTTGGTCTGGGTCTTGGTATCGACGTTGTTCAAAGCCTCTCGGACATGGTTCTCGGCGATATTCGCCCGGACCTTACCCTTATTCTTGATCTCGGCGTTGAAACAGGGTTGGCGCGGGCCGGAAAAAGGCAAGGGGACGACCATCGTTATGAGCGCATGGGTGAAGATTTTCATCACCGTCTGCGCCAGGGATTCCGTGACATTGCCGAGCGCGAACCCGACCGTTGTGCGGTTCTCGACGCCGAGGGATCAGTGGCCAACGTGCACCGGGATATTCTGGCGGCCATTACCGACCGCCTGAAGGTCGATCTTCTCCCGGCGCAGCCCGCAGAAGAGGCATAAAATGAGCGCGATGCTGGAACCCGACGAGGAATTCCCACCGCCACCACGCCGCAACCCTCTGCTCTTCGGCCATGAAAAGGCGGAATCCCTGATGCGCAGCCAGTTTGAAGGCAAGCGCTTTCACCATGCCTGGATTCTCGGCGGGCCGCCGGGGATCGGCAAGGCAACCCTGGCCTATCGCTTTGCCCGCTTTATCCTTGCCGGAGGGGTAAGCGAAAGTAGCGACCTCTTCGCCGGCGAGGATCAGGCAGCCGACACCAGTCTTTTCATCGATTCTGAAAGCTCGATCTTTCGACGCATTGCCGCCGGTGGCCACCCGGATTTAAAAATCATTGAGCGCGGCCTCGACCCCAAGACCGGGCGGATGCGCAGCACCATCACCGTTGATGATGTGCGTAAGGTCAGTGATTTTCTCCACAAAACACCGGGAGAAGGGGGCTATCGGGTCGTCGTCGTCGATACCCTCGACGAGATGAACCGCAACGCCGCCAACGCCCTGTTAAAAAGCCTCGAAGAGCCACCGCCCAATACCGTGTTGCTGCTGGCCAGCCATGCACCGGGGCGCCTGCTACCGACGATCCGCTCGCGCTGCCGCATGTTGCGCCTCTCTGCCCTTGACGCGCCGGCTTTTACAAAAGCCGTGAGCGCACTTGATCCCGATCTTTCGGCAAGTCAAATCACCGAGCTTCACCGGATTTCCGGGGGCAGCCCTGGCGAGGCCCTGCGCCTGATGGAGGAGGGCGGAATTGAGCTTTATGGCGAGATGATCGATCTTATTGAAACCCTGCCCGATACCAATACCACCGCCCTGCTGGCCCTGGCCGACCGGGTATCGCGTAAAGAGGGCGAGACGACGTACAGGACCCTGACCACACTGCTCAGCCAATGGCTGGGGCGACTGGTCCGCTTCGGAGCGCTGGGAACCGAGGCAAATGAGGGCCAGGAGGCGCGCTTGATGGCGCGGCTCGCTAATGCGCGCAGCCTTGATCAATGGGTGGAGGTATGGGAAAACCTGCAGCGCCTGTTCGCCAAGACGGACAGCGTTTACCTCGACCGCCGAGCGGTCGTTCTTTCTGCTTTTTCCACCCTGGAGAAGGCGGCGCGCCCCAGGGCCTGATACCTGCTCTGGAAAATGCGTCGCCGTTAAAACAAATATGGCCGAACCCAAGCCTTTTTACATCACGACGCCGATCTATTACGTCAACGATGCGCCTCATATCGGCCATGCCTATACGACTCTGGCCTGCGACGTTCTGGCCCGCTTCAAGCGCCTCGACGGCTATAAAGTCAAATTTCTCACCGGCACCGACGAACACGGCCAAAAGGTCGAAAAAGCCGCCGCCGATGCCGGGGTGCCGCCCCAGGAGTTCGTCGATAAGGTGTCGGCCAATTTCCGCCATCTCGCCGAGGTAATGGGCTTTACCAATACCGACTTCATCCGCACCACCGACCCCGACCATAACAAGGCGGTTGAGGAATTATGGCGGGTGTTGAAGGAAAAGGACGAGATTTACCTCGGCAATTATGCCGGCTGGTATTCGGTGCGCGACGAGGCCTTTTACGGTGAGGGCGAGCTTACCGACGGCGAAGGCGGCAAAAAGCTGGCACCGACAGGTGCGGAAGTGGAATGGGTGGAAGAACCGAGCTATTTCTTCCGGCTTTCAAACTGGCGGGAACGGCTGCTTGAGCATTATGAAAAGCACCCGGATTTCGTCCAGCCCCAAAGCCGCATGAACGAGGTCAAAAGCTTCGTCAAAGGCGAGGGTGAGGGTGCCTTGCGCGATCTTTCGGTATCCCGCACCAGTTTCAAATGGGGGGTGCCGGTACCCGACGACCCCGACCATGTGATGTATGTGTGGATCGACGCGCTGACCAACTATCTCACCGCCACTGGCTATCCCGACATGGAAGGCGCGGAATTCAAGGCCTTCTGGCCCGCCGATCTGCACATGGTGGGGAAAGACATCCTGCGCTTTCACACCGTTTACTGGCCGGCCTTTCTGATGGCTGCCGGGATCGAGGTGCCCAAGCGAGTCTTCGCCCATGGCTGGTGGACCAATGAGGGCGAGAAAATCTCAAAATCCATCGGCAACGTCATCGACCCTTTCGAGTTGATTGAGACATACAGCCTCGACCCGGTGCGCTTTTTCCTGCTGCGCGAAGTGCCCTTTGGCAAGGATGGGGATTTTTCCCATGGTGCCCTGATCGGCCGCATGAACAGCGAACTGGCCAATGATCTGGGTAATCTGGCCCAGCGCGCCCTGTCGATGATCCATAAGAACTGTGACGCCAAAATGCCGGAACACGGGGAATTTACGGATGCGGATAACAATCTTCTCGATACTGCGGCCAATCTGATCACCATGCTGCGGGCCGAGATGGACAATCAAGCCTTTCACGACGCCTTGGAGGCGATCTGGGTGGTCATCCGCATGGCCAACAAATATGTCGACGACCAGGCTCCCTGGGCGTTGAAAAAGACCGATCCGCCCCGCATGGCGACGGTCCTCTACACATTGGCCGAAACCATCCGTCACATCGCCATTTTGCTGCAGCCCTTTATGCCCGGCTCGATGGCGCAAATGCTCGATCAGTTGGCGGTGCCCGAGGACGCCCGTGATTTTGCCCATCTCGGCGTCGATCACGCCTTGAAACCCGGCACACCCTTGCCCAAACCGGAAGGGGTGTTTCCACGTTTCGTCGAAGAAGAAGGCGAAGAGAGGGCCAAATGACGG
>JABJES010000283.1 GCA_018663165.1 Rhodospirillaceae bacterium | reverse complement strand
GGTCGAAACCATCACCGGGTCAACGACAAGCGGCACCCCCCGGCCCTGTTCCTCAATCACCTCGCAGACCGCTGACACAACCCCCGCTCGACCCAGCATGCCGGTTTTAATCGCATCGGCCCCGATGTCACCAAGAACAGCGCGCATCTGCCGGGCAACGAATTGCGGCGATATGTCATGGATACCGTGTATGCCTTTACTGTCCTGGGCGGTCAGGGCGGTAATGGCTGTCGTGGCATACCCGCCAAGGGCGGTCACCGTCTTGATGTCACCTTCGATCCCTGCCCCGCCGCCCGAATCACTGGCGGCAACGAGCAGAACGCGCCCGCATTTACCGGCCAAGGTTCAGCCTCCCGATGCCGTCACGCCTTCAATGACGCTGCTGATGTCATCGATGACTCCGGCCATAAGCTCTGCGTCTTCGGCCTCGGCCATGACCCGGATCAAAGGCTCGGTTCCCGACTTGCGGATCAACAGGCGGCCCTTGTCGCCAAGGCGCTCTTCACCGGCGCGGATGGCTTGCAAGACCGACTTTTCCTCAAGCGGCGCTCCGCCGTTGAAGGGAATATTCCGCAACATCTGGGGAAAAGGTTCAAAAATACCGGCAATATCGCTGGCTGGCCGACCCGACTTGACCAGAGCGGAGAGAACCTGCAAAGCGGCAATAAGGCCGTCCCCGGTTGACCCGTGATCGCTCAAAATAATATGGCCAGATTGTTCGCCGCCGATATTACAGCCGCTGTTGCGCATTTCCTCGATTACATAGCGATCGCCAACCTGGGCGCGGTGAAGGTTTATCCCGATCTTGCCAAGATACTTCTCCAACCCCATGTTGGACATTACCGTCGCCACAATTCCATCCCCCCGCAACAGGCCATCACGTTGCCACTCTGTCGCGATCATCCCCATGGTCTTGTCGCCGTCGATCAATTGGCCTTTTTCGTCGGCAAGAATAACCCGGTCAGCATCACCATCCAGTGCCAACCCGAGATCAGCCCCGGTCTCAATGACCTTCGCCTGCATTGCCTCTGGCGCCGTGGCCCCGCATTCGTGGTTTATATTAAAGCCATCGGGCTGGCTGCCCAACGAGATTACTTCAGCGCCGAGTTCCCACAGCACCATCGGAGCGACACGATAAGCCGCACCATGGGCGCAATCGACGACGATCTTCAATCCGTCGAGACGCAACCCCTTGGGAAAAGAATTCTTTACGTATTCGATATAGCGCCCCTGGGCATCATCCATCCGCCGCGCTTTGCCAAGATGATCGGGGCTGGCCAGATGTTCCGTAATGCCATTAGACATCAGGGCTTCAATATCAGCCTCGACAGTGTCGGAAAGTTTGTCGCCGTCGGGGCCGAACAGTTTGATCCCGTTATCCTGATAGGCATTATGAGAAGCCGAAAGAACGACCCCAAGATCGGCCCGCAAGCTGCGCGTCAACATGGCCACCGCCGGGGTCGGCAGCGGCCCGACAAGCACCACATCCATACCCATGGAGATAAACCCCGCCGTCATTGCCGGTTCAAGCATATAGCCAGAAAGACGTGTGTCCTTGCCGATCACAACAAGATGGCGGTGATCACCACGCAGAAAACGGTAACCTGCCGCCTGAGCAACGTGCAGGGCGGTTTGGGCGGTCATCGGCTCAATGTTGGCGGTGCCGCGAATGCCGTCAGTTCCAAAAATCTTGCGGGTCATGGACGCTCCAAAAATCAACTATGGGCCTTTATAGCAGATTGGAAAAATTTAGACGACCGGATGAAGAACATCCCAGACCGCCACGGCTTGACGAGTTTCTGCCACATCGTGAACGCGGATGATCTGCACCCCCTGATCGAGCCCCCCCAGGGCGGCGGCCAGCGAACCGGAAAGACGTTCCTTCGGCGCTGTCCCGCCGGCAGCACCGGCGATGAAGCGCTTGCGCGACACCCCGAGCAGGATACCCGTCCCCAACCCGTGATAGAGCGAAAGCCGGGAAAGAATATCGGCGTTATGGACAAACGTTTTACCAAAGCCGATCCCCGGATCAACGATGATGCGGTCGGCACCGATTCCAGCCTGGCGGCAAACATCAAGACGATTTTCGAGATAGTCATAAATATCCAGAGGCGCACAGGTATAAACCGGATCATCCTGCATAGTGCGCGGGTCTCCGTACATATGCATGAGAATAACCGGCGCACCGCTCACCGCCGCCACCTGCAGACTCTCAGGATCACCCTCCAGAGCGCTGACATCGTTAATAATCTTTGCCCCTGCTCCCAGCGCGGCGGCCATCACCTCGGCATGGCGCGTATCAATGGAGACCACCGCCCCGGCTCTGGCGAGGCCTTTGATCACCGGCAGCACCCTTTTCAACTCTTCATCTTTAGCAACCGGCTCAGCGCCGGGCCGTGTCGACTCACCGCCAACATCAAGAATATCGGCCCCGGCTTCCATTAAGGCGAGGCCATGAGCAATGGCCGCCCCAGCCTCAGTATGATCGCCACCATCGGAAAAACTGTCGGGGGTAACGTTGACAATCCCCATGACTAGCGCCCCTTTTCCACCCGCCCCGTCAAGGGGGAGACCGGCGAAAGGGGGTCGGAAGGCGGCTGCCTTTTCAAGCAGGCTTTCCAGTCGTTCTCTGTAATGATCTGGCAAACCGGCGGCCCAGGCCCGAAAACCGTCAAGGGACATAGGCATCGAAATCGGCATTTGTGCACCGGCTTCAAGAGCTAAAACTTCACACAAGCTAAAAACGAACCGCCCACCAGCCAGACGAAGCCCACAACCGGCATCAAGAGCAGCGCCTGCCGCCGCCCCGGTCAAATATCCACTGGGCTGAAGGTAGAGCCGTGGTCTGCCTCGGGATAAGACAGCGTCCAGTTCAGGGAATACAGCCTTGTCCTCGGCGACCATATGAAGAGACCGAACCCGGCGCGGGGGCCTAAGTGCCGGGCTGGGGTTCGGGGTTGGAAATCCCGCCAGCAGGCTTTTTCTTACCCCGGCCACCCGTCTTCGGCACAGAAGACGCCTGACCGCCGCCAGGAGGCGTCTGGTCCTCGCTGGCGCGATGTATAGACTCACCCTTAAGCAGAGCGCCCACCTCTTCGCCGCTCAGGGTCTCATATTCGAGGAGCCCCTTGGCAAGAGAATGGAGATCATCAATATGTTCATTAAGAATCTTCCGCGCCCTGGACTCGGCCTCGTCAACGATCCGGCGTGTCTCCTCGTCAATAAGCTTTGCCGTGGCATCGGAAACATTCTTGCGCTGGGTCACTGAATGGCCAAGGAAGACTTCCTCTTCATTCCCGCCATAGAGCAGGGGGCCGAGCTTTTCGGAAAATCCGAATTCGGTCACCATGCGCCGCGCCATGCCGGTGGCCTGACTGATATCATTCGAGGCGCCGGTAGTGATATTTTCCTTACCGAAAACAATTTCCTCGGCAACCCGGCCGCCGAAAGCCATCGCCACCTTGGCTTCGAGTTCCACCTTTGAATAGCTGTACTTGTCACGTTCGGGCAGGGACATAGTAACGCCGAGGGCCCGACCGCGAGGGATGATCGTTACCTTATGAAGGGGATCGTGAGCGGGGATCTCGCGGGCGACAAGAGCGTGACCGGCCTCATGATAGGCGGTCAGCTCCTTTTCTTTCTCCGTCATCACCATAGACCGGCGCTCAGCCCCCATCATTACCTTGTCCTTGGCGTCTTCAAGTTCAGACATGGTGACATAGCGCTTGTTGCGACGAGCCGCCAGCAGGGCGGATTCATTGACCAGATTGGCCAGATCAGCGCCGGAAAATCCGGGTGTGCCCCTGGCGATAACGCGGGCATCCACATCCGGTGCAATCTGAACCTTGGCCATATGCACCTTGAGGATTTTTTCACGACCCTCAATATCGGGGTTGGGCACGACCACCTGACGATCGAAGCGACCGGGACGCAGCAAGGCCGGGTCTAGAACGTCGGGCCGGTTAGTGGCGGCGATCAGGATGACGCCTTCATTCGACTCAAAACCATCCATCTCGACCAGCAACTGGTTCAGCGTCTGTTCGCGCTCGTCATTGCCGCCGCCCAGCCCGGCACCGCGATGGCGGCCAACGGCGTCGATTTCATCAATGAAAATGATACAGGGGGCGTTTTTCTTACCCTGCTCGAACATGTCACGCACGCGCGAAGCACCAACACCAACGAACATCTCGACAAAATCGGAACCGGAAATAGTGAAGAAGGGCACATTGGCCTCGCCAGCGATGGCGCGGGCCAAAAGAGTCTTACCAGTGCCTGGAGGACCAATCAGAAGGCATCCTTTAGGAATCTTGCCACCCAACCGTTGGAATTTATGGGGGTCTTTGAGAAATTCAACGACCTCTTCAAGCTCCTGCTTGGCTTCGTCGACGCCGGCCACGTCATCGAACGTAACGCGCACTTGTTTTTCGGTCAGAAGGCGCGCCCGCGACTTGCCAAAACCCATGGCCTTGCCGCCGCCCGACTGCATCTGGCGCATGAAAAAGATCCAAACACCGATCAGCAGGAACATGGGGAACCAGGAAACCAGCACATCAAGCAGGGAAGGCACATCCTCGTCAGAGGCGGCGGCGCGAATAAGAACCTTGTTCTTGGTCAAAAGCGGAACCAGATCAGCATCTTCCGGCGCATAAGTTGTGAACCCCCGACCGTCATTAAAGTGGCCTGAAATTTCGCTGCCGCGAATAATAACATCACCGACATCGCCATTGTTGATATCGTCAAGAAACTCGGAATAAGCGAGCTTGGTCTCCACCACCTGTGTGCCCGGCCCCTGAAACAGGTTAAAGAGCGCCACCAGAAGCAACCCGATGATGATCCAGAGAGCGAGATTTTTTCCAAAACTGTTCACGTCAATGTTCCCTGACCGATTGTCGTATCTCGGCCTTTAAATAGAGTAAAAAGATCAAGCCTGCCACAGCTTTGAGACGGTTAGTCTAGCAGATAATGTCGAATAATGTGCACGCAACCCCTAAAAAGTTACTCAAACAAGCGGGGACGGAGGACTGAAAACGGCCTCCAACAGCTCAAAGCGTGGGTTTTTAGGAGAAAGAGCCGATAATTCTAAATGGGGCACAGCCAACAGTTTTTTGCCACGCCACAAGGCAGGAAGGGCCAGCCGGGCGGGGTAGGGCAAGGGATTGTCCCGCAAGGACGGTGCGATCTTAAGGGCCTGAACCCAACCGTCACGGCCCAACCGGGCCAGACAAAGCCGGCCGACGGGCTTTGACGGGCCGCCCTTTCCTTTTTTCCAGGTGATTTTGAAGCGCCCATCCCAGAGTAATGCGCCTGAATCTTTAAGTTCGATCCGCTCACTTGCCGCCGCTGGCTCGCGGCAGATCAGAAGCAGCCTTTCGCCGCCCCGGTTTTTTCCATCAAGGGGAATAATGCGGCATCCAGCAAGGGTTTTGGCGGTGCCCGGCTTTCCACTTCTCAGCGCATCATACAAGCGTTCCAACGGTGCAAGTCGCGGCGGATAAGGCCGCGCCCCGATACACATCAAAATCCGCGACAGGGCCCGCAGAGCGATTTCTTCATCGGCCCGGCCAAGGATTTCAGCTTTAACCAGGCCATAACCTTCGGGAAAAACACTGACGGCCTGGGCCAATACACCAGCGGTTAAATTCTCCAGGGCAGTGCGCGCGCGTGCCATCCGGGTGGCGGTGGCGGCAAGCCGGGCAACATCCAGCCCCTCTTCGGCGAGCATCGGCAAGGCCCGGCGAAAGCGGATTCGGGCGTAATTCGGGTCAAGATTGGAAGGGTCTTCAATCCAGGAAAGTTTACGTTTTTCCAGCACCGCCCTGAGCCGCGCCTTGGGCACAGTAAGCAGGGGACGCAACAGCCTAATCTCGGCCCGCGCCTGAACCGGCGTCATCGCGGAGAGACCGTCAATGCCGCTGCCCCGCGAAAGACGTAAAAGAAAGGTCTCCGCCTGATCTTCCAGGTGATGACCGAGAAAAAGATGAAGAACACCATTGTCCCGACACCAGTCAGTCAACAATGCGTAACGTGCCCGACGCGCCGCATCCTGGATGCTGGCCTCTGGTTTCGGCCCCCGGCGGGTAAGGATGTGATGGCTAATGCCAATTTCAACGCATTGAGCGTGAACGCGCCTCGCCTCGGCGGTTGAACCCGCCCGCAGTCGGTGGTCCACCGTAAGGGCAATAACCTCACCGCCACGGGCCTGCACCCAATCATGGGCAAGAACGCTCAGCGCCAAGCTATCGCACCCGCCGGAAAGCGCCACCGCAATCCGAGGATTGGACTCAAAAGGCCCAAGCGGCACCATAAGGGCGGCAAAATCACGTTTTGAAAGAGGCCCGGAAGCAGCCACTTATTTGCACCCGATCTTTTCCCGCTCCTTAGAGGCCCGGCTCAAGATACTGGTCGCCGCGTCTGGATAACGTTTTTGTAATTCACCAAGCGCCCGGCAGGCTTGATCCTTCTCATCGATCTGCGCCAGAGACAAGCTCAATTTAAGAAGATTATCGGGGGCCTTGGGGCTGTCGGCATATCTCTCAAATCCCTCAGCAAAGGCCACTGCCGCATTGGTGTAGTCCTTGCGCACGTAATAGGTTTCCCCGAGCCAATACTGAGCATTACCGGCAAGAGGATGGTCGGGATGAGCGGCCAGAAAAGCCTTCAGAGCCCCCTCTGCTTTTCCGTAATTAGATTGCCAAAGAAAACCGAGAGAATATTCATACTGCTCGTTTGGCGTGCCTTCGGGAAGAATGGCCACTTCGACCTCTTCCTCGACGACCACGGGTTCTGTCGGTGACAGCGCAGTTTTCGGTCCTGGAGCCACAGCATCATCGGGGGAAATACGCACTGTTCCAAGCGTCCCCACGCCCTCACCCATATTTGGATCATAAGGAGCCGACTCGCCGTCGCTCAGCTCATCTTCAGTCATTTCCACATTGGGTTGGGGCTGACTATTTGTCCGGACGGAGGCTCCGCCCTGTTCCAGAGCACTCAAACGATATTCAAAATCAGATGAGACCAGATCAACCCTCTTGTTCATTTCTTCTACCCGAAAGGCCATATCTTCGAGTTTTCCAGTAATCTCACGCATCTGTTGATCAAGACCATTGAACCGGGTTTCCATCCGCAAGGCAAAATTGGTTGAAATATTGCTGCGGCCCTCTTTCGCCGCAGCAGTCGTAGCGGTTGAAGACGCCGATACAGGGGCACCCTTTTCACCATAGACCTGCCGTTGAAGCAGAGTGAGATCGCGCTCAAGCCTGGAAAGTTTATCGACAAGTGGCCGCAGGTTGGAATCTTGAGCACCGGCGGGCATCGCCGGGGCAAATATACCGACAAATACTGAAAGAAAAACGCTGGCGAGCAGCCAACGAAAAGCTGGAACAGTCCAACGGTTCTGCAATCTGCGGTTCTGCAATGTAGAAGAATCAGACATGTTCCATATCCTCGGTTTTAACAACGCCCCAAGCTAGTTGGGGAATGGGGAAAAAATAAGGCACCCCCACATCCATGTCTTTATACCCGAAACATGCACGAAGTGAACGACTCTGCCTTAATTTCAAACAAAAAACGCCGGCACTCCATACTGGAATGCCGGCGTCTTTAACCCCAGTGCGGGGAAACAGATTAGTTTACGACGGCCGTGGCGTTCCGGTTAAGGGCCCAGGCACTTTCGGTAGAACCGAGAGCAACGGGTTTTTCTTTACCGAAGCTGACGGTCTGAAGCCGATTGGCGTCAACCCCAAGGGCAACCAGAAAATCCTTTGCCGCATTGGCGCGACGATCACCGAGCGCCAAGTTGTACTCACGCGTTCCGCGCTCGTCACAATTGCCTTCGATAGTGATAGTCACACTGGGATTTTCCTGAAGCCACTGTGCCTGACGGTCAAGAACGATAGCAGCAGACGCTGAAATATCGTATTTATTAAAACCAAAGAAAACACGATTGCCGACATCGGCAACCAGGAAGTTCTCGGAATTGGCCGCTGGCACCTTGCCCAACCCGATGCCCATGGATGTCGTGCCATGAGACGCCGACGTATCAGCCATACCAGAACCTTCGGACATTGACTCCGTCTTCGGGGACCCTGCGCAGGCAGACACCAGAAGGAGAGTCGCGACAAAACTCATTAACTTTACGCGCATTAGTGGATTCCCCCTAAACAACTATTGGGTACATAAATAAAAACGAAAGGGACGACGTCCCAAACTTCATCTCTAATCTTGGGACATTTCAAACTAAATTACAATAGTTTGTGAAATGAATTGATAAAGATTATTTAAAAAGCCCTCTAATCAGCTCTTATCATTCAGGGAATAAGGGGCGACCAGGCCGGATCGGATGCATCAAGCGGCGTCACCAAAATGCGATCATTGTAGCCGGTCAGATCGACCACATGGAGGCGTGTCTCACCACCGCCACCCTTTTCATCGCTCTTAGCCTTACTCCAATAAGATAGAACCCGTCCGTTCGGCGCCCATGTCGGCGCCTCGACGAGGAACCCCTTGGCCAGTTGCCGCTCACCACTTCCGTCAGGATGCATAACGCCGATATAGAATTCGCCGCCGAGCATCTTGGTATAAGCGATGAGATCGCCGCGCGGCGACCAGACCGGCGTCGCATAGCGACCCTTGCCATGGCTGATCCGGCGAGCATTTTTGCCGTCACCATCCATAACATAGAGTTGCTGAGAGCCGCCACGATCAGAGTTGAATACAATCATGCTCCCGTCGGGCGAATAGGACGGCGAAGTATCGATAGCCGGATTCTTGGTCAGGCGGCGCACTTTCCGGGTGCGGATGTCCATCGTATAAATTTCAGAATTACCGGAGGTGGACAGACTCATGATGACGCTGTTGCCGTCGGGCGAAAAACGGGGGGCGAATGTCATGCCAGGAAAATCGCCGAGCAGTTCTTGCTGTCCCGTATCAATGTTGAAGATATAGACCCGCGGATTGTAAGGGTCGATATAGGACATATAAGTAATTTCTTGAGCCGTCGGCGAAAAGCGCGGGGTGAGAACCGTATAACTGCCATCGGTGAGAAAGCGGTGATTGGCCCCATCCTGATCCATAATCGCCAACCGGCGGATGCGTTTGTTCTGAGGACCGCTCTCGGCAATATAGACGATGCGGGTATCAAAATAACCCTCTTCGCCAGTAAGCCGCTTGTAAATCTCATCGGCAATGATGTGGGCGATCCGGCGCCAGCTTTTTGGCGAGGTGTGATAAACGAGCCCGGCCATCTGTGTTTCCGCATATACATCCCACAGGCGGAATTCGACCTTGAGCCGCCCGTCATCGAGCAACTGGACATTTCCCTGAACCATGGCCTGGGCGTTGATCACCCGCCAGTCACCAAAACGCGGGCGCACCTGAAGCGAAACCGGAGTCTGGATAAAGGCATTGGGATCAATCGGCCTGAAAAGACCCGAGCCTTCCAGATCAGAAGAGATCACCGCCGAAATATCGCGACCGATCCGCTCGGCCTCGCCAGGGTCCCCCTTGAAATTGGTCACCGCGACCGGCAGGGGATCAATATTGCCCTTGGTAATATCGATTTTAAGTTCCGCCTGGGCAGGCGGGGTGAAACCCAGCAGCAAGATGGCGGCAAACAGGCCGCAGACCGTCTTGAGACAGACCATCTTGCGACCAGAGACATAAAATAAAATCGACGTTCCGTTCATCATTCTCACCTTTTTATCTATCTACCGAACATTTCCTTCGGATTGAACCTCAGAGTCAATGTCTTCCAACGTTCATATTTCTCAGGCGGTAATTTCAAGGGATTGCAATTCGGGTTTTTTACAGCCCTCAGCGCACTTTCAGCCGCAGCACGGTAAAAGCTGTCTCCGGCCATGCGTCCGGTATCAAGAACCTTGGCCCGGCGCACCCGACCATCGGGATTAACGTCAACCTGGATATCAACAACCAGATTTTCAGCATCCCGAGCCCCGGCAGGCACGTTCCAGCATTTAACGAATTGGCGCCGCACGGCGTCGATCTCACTGATCGTGATCGGTGCCGAACTATCGTATTCCCGCAGCGGCGTCTTCTTCTGCTTGATGACGAATTTAGGCTTTTCCTTCGTCTTCTCCTGTAGCTTTTCCGCCTCGTCCTTGGCTTTTTGTTGCTGCTGCTTCTTGATCTTTTCCACCGTTTTCAAAACCGAAAACAGAGGGTCAGGATCAGATTCCTTTTTCACCTCTTTTTTCACCTCTTTTTTCTGCGGCGGCAACGGCTTTGGCTTCGGCTTGGGTACCGGTTTTGGAATCGGTGGCGGCACCGGTTTTGGCGGCTCCGGCTTGAGAGGCTCGGGCTCGGGCTCGGGTTCAGGCTCAGGCTCAGGCAACGGAACCGGTTCGGGTTCGGGCAGCGGTTCGGGCGCTGGCGGCGGTGGTGGCGGTGGAGGCTCCGGCTTTTTCGGTTCCGGCTTGGCGGGTTCAGGCTTTGGCATCTCGGGTTCAGGCTCAGGCGTTGGCGCATTCGTCACTTCGGCGACGGTGATCACCTCAACCGGAATAGGCGTGTCGAGCAGGGGCAGATCTTCGCGCAACTGAGGCAGCCCGAACCACGCGATGACAAAAGCCACCACATGTATCAAGGCGGAAAAAACAGCGCTGCGGAACATCTCCGTTACTCTCTCAAAAACCTATTTGGACGTGCCGGACCGGCGGCTCTTCTTTTTTGCCGGTTTCTGGGTCGCTGGCGTTTCGGCGATCAAGGCAACCCTCGAAAACCCGGCACTGGTCACCGTTCCCATCAATTCCATGACCCGCCCATAGGAAAGCATCCTGTCGCCGCGAATATAAATCCGCGCCTCTGGATTGTTCTGGGTGATGGCGATAAGACGCGGAACAATAAGTTCCATGGTCGTTTCGGTATCCTGAAGAAAAATCTGACCCTCGGC
>JABJES010000285.1 GCA_018663165.1 Rhodospirillaceae bacterium | reverse complement strand
TTTTGATCTGGCTTTCGGGCACAGCGCCGGCAAATCCGTCGACAGCACGGCCTTCAAAAAAGGCGAAAACGGCGGGGACCGACTGAACCTGCATCTGCTGGGCCAGCTCGGGATTTTCATCGACATTGATCTTGACCAGACGCAAACGGCCCTGGGCTTGGGTTACAGCGTTTTCCAGCACAGGCGTAAGCTGTTTGCAGGGGCCGCACCAGGGGGCCCAGAAATCGACGATAACAGGGATTTTTTTTGACGCCTCAATCACATCGGAGACAAAACCGACTGTTGAGCCTTCAATAATTACAGGATTGTCGCCTGGGGTATCGGGAATGCTGGAGACCGATGTCATTTCCATGTCTTTATCCTTAAAAATGTCGATACCTGCAAAATCATGCCGCTTAATACGGGATAAACGGGCCGATTTTGGCGTGTTACACCGGACAAGATAAGGCTGATCGGCGAATCTTTCCACAAATTCAAACAGATTCAAACAGATTCAAACGATCAGGGAGCGATTAGGGGCCGATGGTGCTGGAATGGGCGCTCAATAGCCGGTTTTTCCCCTGGTCGAGGGGGTGAGGAGGGCGGTTAAGAAGGGGTCTTGCAAAACCCGCCGCTTTCCGTATTATCTGCCCAACTTTCTGCCAGACTTTCTGCGGGAGTAGCTCAGTGGTAGAGCATCACGTTGCCAACGTGAGGGTCGCGAGTTCGACTCTCGTCTCCCGCTCCAGGTTTCTGGAAAACAGGTCGCCGGTATCCCCGGCGGCCTTTTTTCATGGGCGGATCTGTGGCGGGTCTGTGGCGAGTCTGTGGCGGGTCCACAGGGGGCCGTCAGTCAGCAAGGGCAGTTCAGATAGAGCGCAAAAGGAGTTTTGGCCAAAAAGGGTTGTCTAGAACTCGATGGCTGAGCTGTAGAAGAGAATTGCCGCAATGACGACAAGATAGATCAGGGCCGCACAGCCGCCGACGAAAAGAATATTGCCGATCGTGCGGAGGGGATGCACTTCCTTGTCTTGCTGGCGGCGACCCGGGTCCCGCTGGCAGATCCCGGCGACCATGGTGATATAGCCGCGTTTGAACAGCAGAGGAATGTTGAGGCGGATATTGACCGGATGGCCGCCCCAGTCTTCCTGGGTGGCCTGGCGGATGGCCAAGATTTGTTCAGGCGTCAGGCCGGTGCGGATTTCTTCGGGCAAGCGCGACAGGATGTCGTTGCCGTGGTCTTGCTCTTCTTCGACTTCCATCCCGAACGTCTCCTGCATGATGCTTTCGCCCATGTCGCACCCCTCTATCTGGTATTATCACCACAATTCCCCGAAACAACGGAAGGGGTCCCTCCAGACAGATTCCAAAAACAAGGAAATCACCTTCCGTCTTATTGTTTCTATTATTGAACTTAGAAGCGGGGTCTGACAAGCAGTGAATCTCTGGATTTCGCAAAACATAAACCTTATGGAAAGGATTTATCTGGAATAGTCATAACGGGAAAACCGTCAGGTTCAGGGGGAGGAGGGGTCTATGTCTCCAGCGTCCCGTAGGGGAAAGTCGAATTATCTCAATCTGGTCGTCCGCCAGACCAAGGGTCTTGCCGGGGCGTCTCGTGCTGTGCTTGTCGAGCGCTTTGCCCGCGCTTATTACGCCCAGCTCTCTCTTGACGATCTACAGACCAGCGATCCATCTGCCTTGGCCGCCAGCGCCCACTCTCTTTTTAAATTCAGCGCCACCCGTAAGCCGAAGGCTAGCCTGATCAGAGTTTTTAATAGCGCTTCTGAAAAAGTGTCGAAGCGCCATCCTGTTCGCACAATTATTGAAATCATCACCGACGACATGCCCTTTATCGTTGATTCGGTAATGGCGGAACTCAATCGTCATGACGTTCTCGTCCATCTTATTGCTCACCCTGTAATCCCGGTTTCGAGAACCGCCACTGGCCGATTGAAGGATGTTGCGATTAATGCCGCCGCCGCCGGGGATGATGGCGGCTTTTCGCCTGAATCCTATATCCATATTGAAATATCCGAACAGACGAGCGCGGAGATTGCCGATATCAAAACGGAAATGCAAAACATCCTCACCGATGTTGGCTATGCGGTTTCGGATTGGCGGGCGATGATTGCGCGGATCAACGATGTGCTGTTGGATATGGAGACAAGTCCGCCACCTCTGGTAGCAGAAGAGATTGCCGAAGGCCGTGAATTTCTCGAATGGGTTAGGGATGAGCATTTCACTTTTCTCGGGGTGCGCACCTATGATCTGGTGCGGCGCGGAGGAAAGGATTACCTCCAACCGGCGCCAAAGATGAATCTTGGTATCATGCGCCGGATGACAAAGGAATCAACGGCCCGCCACAGTGCCCCTCTTTCTCCAGGGCGTTCGCGCCTGTTCCGCAAAAAAGAATTGCTGATCGTCACCAAGGCCCATAACCGGGCGACGGTTCATCGCAGTGTGCATATGGATTACATCGGGGTGCGGCGATTTGATGCGCGCGGCCGGGTGATCGGCGAACACCGCTTTCTCGGACTCTTCAGCTCGATGGCCTATAACCAGTCGCCCCGTTATATCCCGCTTCTGCGGCGCAAGTTGAGCCGGGTTATGGAGCTGGCCGGCTTTTCGGCGTTTGGCCATGATGGCAAGGGGTTTCTCCATATTCTGGAAACCTTTCCCCGTGATGAACTGTTTCAGGTATCGGAAAGAGAATTGCTGGAAATTTCTCTCGGTATTTTGCGGCTTGAAGAGCGTCGCCGGGTTGCTCTTTTTCTGCGCCGCGATCAGTTGGAGCAATTTGTTTCCTGCCTGGTCTATGTGCCCAATGATCGCTACAGCACCGATATCGCCCACAAGTTTCAGACGATTCTGGCGGAAAATCTTGACGGCGAGATTAACAGTTTTTCAACCCAGGTCAGTGATGCGCCGCTGGCCCGCCTTCATTATACTTTCAAGCTCAAGCCCGCCGACGAGGCCCCCAAAAAAGCCAAGGCCATTGAGGCGTTATTGGTCGCCGCCAGTCGCTCCTGGGACGACCAGCTTCTGCAGGCTTTGATAAAGGAGCGGGGTGAAAAAAGCGCGCTGGACCTTCACCGTAAATACGGCACCGGTTTTTCAGCCGCTTACCGCGAGACCTTTTCTCCCCAAACCGCTCTTTCTGACATTGATCTGATCGAAGAAATTGACAGGGGCAAGAATGGTCGCGGATCGGAAAAATTCGCGCTTAATCTTTATCGCCCCGTTGGCGCGCAAGCTCACGAGTTGCGATTGAAAATCGCCCATCTCAACGGCAGCCCGATCGCCCCATCCGACGTTCTGCCGATGATGGAGAATATGGGGCTTCGGGTGGTTCGCGACATTCCCTATGGCGTTGAGCTGACGGTTGGTGACGGTTCTGCAGAGGCAGTCGCGCCCCATGCCTGGATTCACGATTTCACCATGATGACCAGCGACAGCAATGATGTCGATCTTGCTGCGTCGAAGGAAAAATTTGAGGCGGCCTTTGCCCGTATCTGGACCAGAGATGTTGAGGATGACGGCTTTAACCGATTGGTTTTTCGCGCCGGATTAACCTGGCGTGAAATTGTCGTTCTGCGGGCCTATTGCAAATATCTCGGCCAGATTAATATCCCCTTCAGTGAGGCCTATATGCAGGATGCTCTGGTCGGTAATCCAGAGCTCGCCTGCCTGCTGGTCGACCTTTTCCATGCCCGCTGTGATCCCTCTTTGGGTGTTGCCGCCGCCCGTAAAATGGTGCGCGCTTCGGTCGATATTGAAGGGCGGCTCGAGGACGTGGCCAATCTCGATGAAGATCGGATTATTCGCCGTTATTACAATTTGATCCGCGCCACCCTGCGGACCAATTATTATCAGGAGGAGCCGGAAGGCGGGCCGAAATCCTATCTGTCTTTTAAACTCGACAGTCTGGCGGTGGATGATTTGCCCTTGCCGCGCCCGATGTATGAGATTTTTGTCTATAGCCCACGGGTTGAAGGCATTCACCTGCGCGGCGGCAAGGTCGCCCGTGGCGGGTTGCGCTGGTCCGATCGCCGGGAAGATTTCAGAACTG
>JABJES010000284.1 GCA_018663165.1 Rhodospirillaceae bacterium | reverse complement strand
TGGCACCTGGACCCTGTTTTCCAACACGCTCAAGAAAATGGGCATCGAAGTGCGCTTCGTCGATCCGTCCGATCCCGAGGGTTTTGCCCGGGCGACCGACGACAAGACCCGCGCCTATTACGCCGAAACCCTGCCCAATCCCAAGCTCAACGTCTTTCCGATCAAAGAAGTGGCCGACATTGGCCGGGAACTCGGTGTACCACTGATCATGGACAACACGGCCTGTCCGGTGTTGTGTCGCCCGATTGAACATGGCGCGGCGGTGGTGGTCTATTCGACCACCAAGTATATCGGCGGCCACGGCACCTCAATCGGCGGGCTGCTGGTCGATGGCGGTAATTTCGACTGGGAAGCCCATGGCGACCGCTTTCCCATGCTCACCCAGCCCGATCCGAGCTATCACGGCGCGATATGGACCGAAGCGGTGAAACCCATTGGTCCTGTGGCCTATATCATCAAGGCACGGGTTACTGTGTTACGCGATACAGGGGCCTGCATGAGTCCGTTTAACGCCTTTCAGTTCATTCAGGGGTTGGAAACCCTGCCCCTGCGTATGCGCGCCCATTGTGAAAACGCGGCCAAGGCAGCCGATTTTCTGAACGCCCACGAAAAGGTCAAACATGTGATCTTCCCCGGTCTGATGGAAGGTGAACCCCGCCGCCGGGCCGACACCTATCTTAAGGGCGGCTATGGGGCTCTGGTTGGGTTTGAGCTCAAAGATGGATCGCAAGCCGGTCGTAAATTCATTGATGGGTTGGAGATGTTCTATCACGTCGCCAATATCGGCGACGCCCGCAGCCTCGCCATCCATCCCGCCACCACCACCCACCAGCAATTGTCAGATGAAGAGCAAATGGCCTCAGGAGTAACTCCGGGATATGTGCGTCTGGCTATTGGGATCGAACATATCGACGATATCCTCGCCGATCTGACCCAGGCCCTGGACAAGATATAAACATCCGCCTCCCCCATTAGGGGATTTTGGATCAGGGCTCCAGCCTGTTCGACGCCATGGAGAGGCGAAATAGAGCCTGAGTGGAAAAAACCGGTAAAATGGCGACCCCAACGGGATTCGAACCCGTGTTGCCGCCGTGAAAGGGCGGTGTCCTAGGCCTCTAGACGATGGGGTCGCGAGAGGCGCCGTTAAAGGCCGCTTTCATCTATCCTTCCCACGCCCTAAAATCAACCCATCTTTACGTATCGGGGCCAATCCCCCTTTAAAAAATCATCAAAGGGTCCGGCATGGACAAGGGAATCGCAGCAATTGTCGATAAAATTCGCGCTCTGGAGGAGGAGCTTGAAAAAACCATCGAGGAAAGTGGCACGCGCCTCGAATACACCATTGAAAAGCAAAAAATCAGTTTCGAGAAGGAAATCCTCAAGCAACACAAGAAGCTGCGTAAGGGAATATTGCGGTTTTTGAAGGAATCCGGCTTTCTTCGCTTGCTTATCTCCCCCATCGTTTATGCCCTGATCCTCCCTCTTGCCCTGGCTGATCTTTTCGCCACCATTTACCAGTTTGTGTGCTTTCCGGTGTACAGGATCACACAAGTTAAACGCAGCGATTACGTCGTTCTCGACCGCCATAAGCTGAGTTATCTTAACCTGATCGAGAAAATCAACTGCCTTTACTGCGGCTATGCCAACGGGGTCATCGCCTATGTCCGTGAAATCGCCAGCCTCAGCGAGCAGCATTTCTGCCCGATTAAACACGCCCTGAAGGTAAAGAAAACCCACGACCGCTATCTGCATTTTCTTGAATACGGGGACGGTGAATCCTTACGTAAAGAACAGAAAACTTCTGAAAAAAGTTAATAATAGCGAAAGACAACAGGAGTAAAATTATCATCCATGAGTGAAACGGTGCAAAACACAGAAGAATTGAGAGATCGGCTTGAGGGAAGCAATATCAACCCCAATACCTTTCTTGCCACTGATTATCTCAATCACTTCAACGAACTGGTGATGTTTCTGGAGATGATTCCAGACATGCCGGATATGCTTGAAGAAGCCAAGGCATGGCAACCTAAAACCTATAGCGAACATTTCCGCGATAGCTGTTTTTCGGAAAAAGACCTGGCGATCGAAGCCTATGAAGCCGCACCGCAGCAATACAAGGTGCCATTTGATTACACGGTAAAGCTTATCGACAAGCACGTCGCCAAAACCATCGAAGACCTGGAAGAGCCCGCAGCTGCCAACGATACCGAAAGGCTGAGGGTTTTGGTTTCGGCTGCCGCAATATCCATCGGTGAGCTGGTCGATACGGCAAGCGCAATCATTCACGGGCACAAAGACACGTCGGATCAGGATTGGATCGATTCACTCATGGATAAAACATCCGAGGATTCATAAGGGCACATTTTTATCAAATACAGGAATAGGAACAGGATCAAAAAACTATGAAAAAAAATGACGGACAGACAGTCGCCTCAATTTCATTCAACGACAACCGGAGTCTCAGCCTCGACGTGGAAAGCGTGACCAATATTGAACTCGGCCCGCCGATGGATGCCGGAGATGGTGATCATTGGTTTGTTGAATTAATCGTTCGCACCGAAATAGGCTCGGTCGCCTTACAGTTGCTTTCCGACGACCCTGAAAAACTGAGACTCAAGGAACACGGATAAATCGCTGGTTTATACGGCCTGATCTATGGACCCCAGATTTGCGGCAGATCTCAGATTTGCGGCACTGCTGCATCATCAATCATGAATTGAACCCCTTCCCGCCCCTGCCAGTTATCGGCGCGCAACCGCCCGGCAACATGGAGTGGCAAGCCACGGGTATTAAGCAACGCCTTTCCAAGCGGTGTTTCGAGGCAACGGAAGGCAATCGCCTTCAGGCGGCCACCGCCACGCCCCTGTGAGGTCAGAAAACAGCGCACGTGATCTTTGCCAACGACAGCGGCCTGAACAATCTGGGCATGGGGAACGACAAAACGGGGCTCGGAATTAGCCATCCCAAACGGCCCGGCCTGTTCCAGCGCCGCCATCAGCTCCGGCGTCGCGCCACGCGGGTCAAGCGCCCCGTCAAAGCGGGTTTGCAACGATAAATCCGCCGCCGCCATCTGAACTGAAATATGATCATTGAGAAAGGCCTCAAGCGCATTGAGCTTTTCAACCTCAACGCTCAGCCCCGCCGCCATGGCATGACCGCCGCCGCTCATCAGCAACCCGTTTTGCCGTGCCGCGATCACCGCCGCCCCCAGATCAACGCCGGTGACAGATCGCGCCGAGCCCTTGGCTATTCCGTCTTCAATGGCAAAGACACAAGCCGGGCGATTGGTTTTTTCCTTCAGGCGGCTGGCGACAATACCGACAACACCAGGGTGCCACCCCTCGCCGGCCACCATAACCAACGCTTTATGCGCCCCGCCGCCAGCTTCAAGCATTTCAAGGGCGTCGACTAAAACGTCCGCCTCAATCTGTCGCCGCTCATCATTAAAGAACTCAAGTC
Organism: Rhodospirillaceae bacterium; assembly: GCA_018663165.1. Classification (GTDB taxonomy): domain Bacteria; phylum Pseudomonadota; class Alphaproteobacteria; order UBA11136; family UBA11136; genus JABJES01. The sequence goes on along the minus strand of JABJES010000284.1, from coordinate 247 downwards.
GCTCGGCAATCGCGGCGGCTTCTTCCACATCGTTTGTCGCCAAAAGCCGCGACCCGTGAGCGGAATGACCAACCCGGCCCCCGGCATTAACCCGTGGCCCCAGAATATAACCGGCATGATAGACGCCGGGCGCCTCATTGATGCCCGCAACATCGCTAAGGGCGACAAGGCCGGGATTGCCGCGCCGGGCCATAACCTTTAGCCCCTGGGCGACAAAGGCCCGGTTGAGACCGCTCAAAGGAACCAT
>JABJES010000210.1 GCA_018663165.1 Rhodospirillaceae bacterium | reverse complement strand
TGATGACGAACTGGTAGAGGCTGATGGCAGGGCGGTTATCGCGGTTGAGGAAACGGTCACCGGCATCGTCCCCGCCGCGCCGGTTCTTCCCAGTGACGGGACACCGGCCGCCGCGCCGCGCATGGAGGTTGAAGTTACCCAAACGGTTGAAATGGTCGCTGTTGCGCCGCCCAATCCGGTTGGGGCGATGCTGGAGGCCCAGCTCACCGGTGAGGCTGTTACTCTGCTCGAGACCGAAATTGAAATTGCCGAGGATGAGGCTATGGGCCCCAATTCTCTGGATAAATTCGATTCCAGCAAATCCATTGTTTCGGTGCTGGCTGGCAAGATCCTGTTTGCCAACGGGTCGGCGAATTTGTCGGGCCGTGATCGGCGGGAACTCAAGAGAATCGCCAATGATTACAAGAAAAGCGGTGGCACGGTCCGGGTTATTGGTTTTGCCAGTAGCTATACCGGCAATGTTGATCCTCTAAAGCACCAGATCATCAATTTCAATGTGTCCATGCGCCGGGCCGATATTGTCGCCGCCTCCTTGATGAAACACGGCGTTGCGCCGAAGGATATTTTCGTCGGTGCCAAATCCGATGCCGAGCCGGTCTATTATGAGGTTATGCCTGCGGGACAGGCGGGCAATCGCCGTGCCGAGATTTATCTCGATTTCTAGCCGGGGGGCTCTTTTTGCTCTGTTTTAGACAGCATATCTGTTAGGAAAGCCCGCGCTCAATCCCCTTTTTCTATCCCTAAGAGTAGGGTCGGCGTTCTTGGTATTGGTTTTTTTCTAGGCACGTACAACCATGGTCGAACACGAGTTTCACCGTATTCAGCGACTCCCCCCTTACGTCTTTGCCGAAGTAAATGAAATGAAGGCACAGGCAAGGGCCAGGGGTGAGGACATTATCGATTTCGGCATGGGTAATCCAGACCAGCCGACGCCGCCCCATATCGTCGAAAAGCTGATTGAGGCGGTCAATAATCCGCGCACTCACCGTTATTCCATGTCCCGGGGGATCCCCGGCCTGCGCAAGGCGCTTTCGGGCTATTATGAGCGCCGTTTCAATGTCTCGATTGACCCCGAGAAAGAGGCCATCGTAACGCTCGGCTCGAAAGAGGGGCTGGCCAATCTGGCCCAGGCCATTTCTTCGCCCGGTGAGGTCTTTCTGGTGCCCAATCCCAGCTATCCTATTCATGCCTTTGGCTTTGTGATTGCCGGTGCTGTGGTGCGCTCGGTGCCGATCGGGCCGGGTATCGACTTCATGGCCGGGATTGAACGGGCGGTAAAGAACAGTTCGCCGACACCTGTCGCCCTGGTGATCAATTTCCCGGCCAATCCGACGGCGGAAGTTGTAGGGCTCGATTTTTATGCTGAAATCCTTGATTTCTGCCGATCCCGGAACCTTTACGTGATCTCTGACAACGCCTATGCCGATATCTATTACGGCGATGTGCCGCCGCCCTCGATCCTTCAGGTGCCCGGTGCCAAGGATATTGCGGTTGAATTTACGTCTGTATCGAAAACCTATTCGATGCCGGGTTGGCGGATCGGCTTTGCCGCCGGTAATCCAAAGCTGATTGCGGCTCTGGCGCAGATCAAATCCTATGTCGATTACGGCGCTTTTACCCCCATTCAGGTGGCGGCGACGGCGGCTCTCAACGGTCCTCAGGATTGCGTCGATGAAATCCGCGCCCTTTACAAGGACCGTCGCGACGTTTTGATCGACGGCCTGGCCGGTGCCGGTTGGGAAGTACCGAGCCCGGAAGCGACCATGTTTGCCTGGGCGCCGATCCCTCCCGGCTTTGCCCATTTGGGGTCGGTTGAATTCTCCAAGCGCCTGCTGGCGCAAGCCCAGGTGGCGGTTGCACCGGGTTTGGGATTTGGTGAATATGGCGACACCCATGTGCGCTTCGCCCTTGTGGAAAACACCCATAGAATTCGTCAAGCTGTTAGGAATATCAAGGCGTTCCTAAAGAAACCTGATAATATAGTTGAACTTAATGATCACCAAAAGGCAGCCCGAAAATGAGCCGTAAAGAAGATAAATCTCCCCTTCGTATCGCCCTTGCCGGTCTTGGCACGGTCGGCACCGGGACGTTGCAATTGCTCAAGGCGCAAGATGCGATTCTGGCCCAGCGCTGTGGCCGCCCGTTGCAGGTGGTGGCGGTTGCCGATCTTGATTGCAAACGCGATCGCGGGGTCGATATGGCGGGCATCGCTTGTTATGACGACGCCTTGAAAATGATCGCCGAGGTCGACGCGGATGTGGTGGTTGAGCTGATCGGCGGCTCCGACGGCATTGCCAAGGCGGTCTGCGAGGCGGCCCTTGACGGTGGTCGCCATGTGGTGACGGCAAACAAGGCGTTGATTGCCCATCATGGGCTGGTTTTGGCGCAAAAGGCAGAGAAGGCGGGTACTGTGCTGGCCTTTGAGGCCGCCGTTGCTGGCGGTATTCCGATCATCAAGGCCCTGCGTGAGGGGCTGGTGGGGAATAATTTCACGCGTATTACCGGCATTTTGAACGGCACCTGCAATTATATCCTGACCAATATGCGCCAGACCGGCAAGGAATTCGCCATTGTGCTTGATGAGGCCCAAAAGCTTGGTTATGCCGAGGCCGATCCTTCCTTTGATGTGGATGGTGTCGACGCCGCCCATAAGCTCGCCATCCTGACCAGTGTCGCCTTTGGCTGTAAAATCGATTTCGGGGCCGTCCATATGGAAGGCATTCGCAATATTTCCGCCCGCGACATCGCTTTGGCTGGTGAGCTCGGCTATCGCATCAAGCTGTTCGGCATTACCAGCCGCACCGAGGATGGGGTTGAACAGCGGGTTCATCCCTGCCTGGTGCCCCTTGATGCGCCGCTCGCCCATGTTGAGGACGTATTCAACGCGGTTGAGGTTGAGGGGGATTATGTTGGCCGTTCAACCTATGAAGGGCGCGGTGCCGGGGACCATCCGACGGCGTCCGCCGTTATTGCCGATATCGCCGATATCGCCCGGGGCCTGAGGCTTTCGGCTTTTGGCGTGCCGGTTGCTGATCTGGCTGAGATCCCGACCCAGCCGATGGAAAACCATTGTGGGGCCTATTATCTGCGCTTTACGGTAAAGGACGCGCCCGGCGTTCTCGCCGCCATTGCCACAGAACTGGCGGGCGAGGGTATTTCCCTCGCCTCAATGATCCAGCATGACCGGGCGAAAGGCCCGTCGGGCTCTGTTTCCATCGTGCTCACCACCCATGAGACGATCGAGGCATCCATGTCCCGCGCCCTGGCGAAAATCGCCGTGCTCGATACGGTCACCGAGCCGCCGATGCTGATCCGCATCCAGGGGGAATGAGGGGCGTAATCTGCGCCCCTTACGGCCTTCCAGGTCGCCAACTTTGGTTAAAACCGGGATTGCGTTTATACTGGCGGGAAGATAAACACAGCCGCCGTTAAGCGGCCCGATTCCTTAACCTGATTTTTCGATAACAGGAAGGAGGCGACGATGTTTACCCGATCTTTTTATTTACCGATTGTGCTGGCTTTCATCCTGATGTTTGCCGGAACCGTTTCCGTCGACGCCCAGACCGGGGCCACCACGACAGTACCTGCGCCACCGCCAGCCCCAACTACTGCGCCACCGCCAGCCCTTACCCCGGAACTAAATCCGCCACCCCAGGGTGATGTTCCGATGGGAATGCGCCAACCTGAATGTCCCCGTGATCCATGCGTCGATTACGGTAAAGGTGAACTCGACCTTGATCTCGGTCCTTCATTGGAAGAGGTGAAAGAGGCCGAAAAGGAAGGCCGGGCCGGGGGCTATAATATAGACGGGTCTGAGCCCAAAACCGGGGCGGAGTCTAAGGCCAAAGCCGCTGGCGAGGCCAAGCCTGCCGAGCCTGATTCCGAGATATTTAACGACGGCTTTGAGAGCGGCGACCAAAATAAATGGTCAAGCGAAGATGGTCGCTGACAAAAATTGCCGCTGACAAAAACCGCCGCCCTTGATACGGTCACCGAGCCGCCGATGCTGATCAGCATCCAGGGGGGATGAGGGGTAGGGTTAAAAAGAAATGTCGAGAAGGTTAATAAATAAAGCCGGGTATACACTTCTCTGGCTATTGACCCTGGCCATCGGTGTTGGCGTTGGATCTTTGTTGCTGGACAAGGACGCCCGCGATTCGGCACAGGCAGAGATTCCAAATCTGGTCGGCACATGG
>JABJES010000277.1 GCA_018663165.1 Rhodospirillaceae bacterium | reverse complement strand
ATCGGCACCATCATCCACAATGTTGAGATGAAGGCAGGAGCGGGCGGCAAGATTGCCCGTTCGGCGGGCACCTATGTCCAGTTGGTGGGTCGCGATGCCGGTTATGCACAGCTTCGTATGGCATCGGGCGAAATGCGCAAGGTGCGGATGGAATGCATGGCAACGATCGGCGCCGTGTCCAACCCGGATCAACAGAATATCAAGCTTGGCAAGGCTGGTCGTAATCGCTGGCTCGGAAAGCGCCCCTCGGTGCGCGGTGTGGCCATGAACCCAATCGATCACCCTCATGGCGGCGGCGAAGGCCGTACCTCGGGCGGCCGTCATCCGGTTACCCCTTGGGGTGTGCCGACAAAGGGCAAGCGTACTCGTAGCAACAAAGCCACGGACAAGTTCATTGTCCGTCGGCGCAAAAAGTAAGTAAGGGAGAGAGTCCTTGGCACGTTCGGTTTGGAAAGGACCTTTCGTTGACGGTTTCATGCTTAAAAAAGCTGAGGCTGCTCATCAGTCCGGTCGCAGCAAGTCGGTCATTAAGATATGGTCGCGTCGTTCGACCATTCTGCCCCAGTTCGTCGGGCTGACCTTCGGTGTCTATAACGGTCGCAAGTTTATCCCTGTCCTGGTGACGGAAAACATGATTGGTCATAAATTCGGCGAATTCGCGCCGTCCCGTACCTATTACGGTCATCAGGCCGACAAAAAGGCAAAGAGAGCTTAATTATGGGCAAGGCATCAATGGAGCGTCAGCTCAATGACAACGAGGCGATTGCCATGGCGCGTTCGCTACGGGTTAGCCCCCAGAAGCTGAATGTGGTGGCTGGTCTTATCCGCGGACTCGACGCTGAAGCCGCGCTTGCTGAGCTTGCCTTCTGTAAGCGTCGTATCGCCGATGATGTGATGAAGGTTCTGCAATCGGCAATCGCTAATGCCGAGAACAATCATCAACTTGATGTGGATCGGCTCTATGTCGCCGAGGCCAGTGTCGGCAAAAGTATCACAATGCGTCGATGGCGCGCCCGGGCACGTGGCCGCGTTGCTCGTATCCAAAAACCGTTCAGCAGGCTGACCTTGATTGTCCGCGAGCGAGAGGAGACTGCATAATGGGTCAGAAAGTATGCCCAATCGGATTTCGTCTTGGGATCAACCGGACCTGGGATTCTCGCTGGTACGCCAGCGGCAATTACGCTGACCTGCTTCAGGAAGATTTGCGTCTCCGTAAATATCTTGAAAAGCGTCTTGCTCAAGCCGGCGTCAGCCGTATCGTTATCGAGCGTCCGGCAAAAAAGGCCCGGATTACCGTTCACACGGCCCGGCCCGGTGTTGTTATCGGTAAAAAAGGCGCTGATATCGACAAGCTTCGCAATGATATCTCGAAGATGATTAGCGGCGAGGTTAGCCTCAATATTGTGGAGATCCGCAAGCCCGAGATCGATGCCAAACTGATTGCTGATAACATTGGCCAGCAGCTTTGTCGCCGTGTCGCTTTCCGTCGCGCTATGAAGCGCGCCGTTCAGTCGGCCATGCGTCTTGGCGCTTTGGGTATCAGGATCAATTGCGGCGGCCGTCTCGGCGGCGCCGAAATCGCGCGTATGGAATGGTATCGCGAAGGGCGCGTTCCTCTCCACACTCTGCGCGCTGATGTTGATTATGGTACGGCCACGGCCTTTACCACTTATGGCACCTGCGGCATCAAGGTTTGGGTGTTTAAGGGTGAAATTCTTGAGCACGATCCAATGGCCCAAGACAAGCGGGCCGCTGATACACAGCTTGGTCGATAGAAGAAAGAACGAGACATGTTAAGTCCGAAAAGAACAAAATTTCGTAAGGCGCACAAAGGGCGGGTTCACGGCAAAGCCAAAGGTGGCAGCAGCCTGAATTTCGGTGCTTTCGGCCTTAAGGCTATTGGCCCGGCCCGTATAACCGCGCGCCAGATCGAAGCGGCGCGCCGAGCCATTACCCGCCATATGAAGCGTGCGGGCCGTGTCTGGATTCGCATCTTTCCTGATGTTCCTGTGTCGTCGAAACCAGCCGAAGTCCGCATGGGTAAAGGCAAGGGCACGCCGGAATTCTGGATGTGCCGTGTCCATCCCGGTCGCATCATGTTTGAAATTGATGGCGTGCCTCTTGAACTGGCTCGTCAGGCTTTTGAACTGGCGACGGCCAAGCTGCCCGTGGATACCAAATTCGTCACCCGCCTTGGTGAGGAGGACTAAAATATGTCACTTGCCGATTTAAAAGCTATGAGTGAAGACGAGCTGAGCGTCAGGCTGATTGATCTGAAAAAGGAATCTTTCAACATGCGTTTTCAGAGGGCCGGTGGCCAGCTCGATAATACGGCGCGTATGCGCACGGTTCGCCGCGATGTTGCGCGGATCAAGACTTTGCTCGGCGAGCGTCGCCGTGCTGCTGGCCAGGAGAAAAGCTAATGCCCAAGCGCGTCATGCAGGGTACGGTTGTAAGTGATGGTGGAGACAAGACGGTCGTCGTCCGTGTCGAACGCCGCATCATGCATCCGGTCTATAAAAAATATATCACCAAGTCGAAGAAATATGCCGCCCATGACGAGGGAAATACGGTCAAGACTGGTGATCAGGTCAAAATTCGCGAGTGTAGCCCTAAATCCAAGCGTAAGTGCTGGGAAGTCTTGGGCGATACACCGGCGAATCTGGGTTAGGAGAATTATCTCATGATCCAAATGCAGACAAATCTCGAAGTTGCCGACAATTCCGGCGCGCGCCGCGTACAGTGCATCAAAGTGCTGGGCGGCTCCAAGCGCAAGACGGCGTCGATCGGCGATATTATTGTCGTCTCTGTTAAAGAGGCAATCCCTCGCGGGCGCGTCAAGAAGGGTGAAATTCACCGGGCTGTTATCGTGCGCACCGCAAAGGATGTTCAGCGCGCCGACGGAAGCACGATCCGCTTTGATCGGAATGCCGCCGTCCTCGTTGATACCAAGGGTGAGCCGGTCGGCACCCGCATCTTTGGCCCGGTGACACGGGAATTGCGCGGCAAGAAGTTTATGAAGATCATCTCGCTTGCGCCGGAGGTTTTGTAATGAGCTCGACGAACAAAATGAAGATCAAAAAAGGCGACGAGGTCATTGTTGTTTCCGGTCGCGATAAGGGCAAAAAGGGCAACGTGTTGAGCGTTAATCCTGCTGCGCGCCGCGTTCTTGTCCAGGGCGTTAACATGGTCAAGAAACATAACCGCGCTTCGGCTGCCGGTGCTGGCGGGATCGAAGAGAAGGAATTATCGATAGATGTTTCCAACATTTCTCTTATCGATCCGAAATTGGGTAAGGCCACTCGCGTCGGCTACAAAACCATCGAAGGTGGGCAAAAAGTTCGATTTGCCCGGTCCTCCGGTGAAATTATCGATTGATGGGATCTGAGGTTATGAATCGCTTGCATGAGCATTACGATAAAGTGGTTAGAGGCCAGCTTCAAAAGAAGTTTGGTTATGGGAATCCGATGGAAGTTCCGGGGCTTGAGAAGATCATTCTCAATATGGGTGTCGGCTCTGCCGTTCAGGATTCTAAAACCCTCGATCACGCTGTCGAGCAGATGACCAATATTGCGGGCCAAAAGCCCGTTGTTACCGTCGCCAAAAAGTCGATTGCTAACTTTAAGCTTCGTGAGGGTCAAAAGATCGGCTGCAAAGTCACCCTGCGGCGCAACCAGATGTATGAATTTCTTGATCGCCTGGTGAATATTGCTCTGCCGCGTGTGCGTGATTTTCGCGGTCTGTCCGACAAGTCGTTTGACGGCCGGGGTAATTATTCGATGGGATTGAAAGAACAGATTGTGTTCCCGGAAATTGATTATGACAAGGTCGATAGAATTCGTGGTCTCGATATCGTTTTCGTAACCAGCGCCAAGACCGACGAGGAAGCCATTGCGCTTCTGCGTGGTTTCAACATGCCGTTCCCGATTGAGGAAACGGAAATAGCGGAGATTAAGGAAAATGGCTAAGAAAAGCGCCATTGAGAAAAACAGGAAACGCCAGCGGCTGGTAATTAAATATTCGAGCCTCCGTGCGAGCCTGAAAGCAATCTCAAAAGACCAGTCCCTGTCGCCGGAAGAGCGTTTCAAGGCGCGTATTAAGCTTGCTGAATTGCCCCGTGATGGTTCCGCCATACGCGTGCGCAATCGTTGCGAACTTACCGGGCGCCCGCGCGGGAACTATCGCAAATTCAAACTGTCACGCATTGCTCTGCGTGAATTGGCCTCTGTCGGACAGATTCCCGGCATGGTCAAGTCAAGTTGGTAAGGAGGGCAACGTAGTATGACAATGTCAGATCCATTGGGCGATATGCTCACCCGCATTCGTAACGGGCAGCGTGCAAAGAAGGGCTCGGTTTTGAGCCCGGCGTCCAAATTGCGCCGTAGCGTTCTCGACGTCCTGATCAAGGAAGGCTATATCCGTGGCTATACGACCACGGAGAGTGAAGGCAATAAATCAGACTTCACTATTGAGCTTAAATATCACGACGGCCAACCGGTTATTCGTGAGATTTCACGGGTATCTCGACCGGGCTGCCGTGTGTATTCGAAGATCAAGGACCTTCCCTACAACTATGACGGACTGGGCATGTCGATTCTGTCCACGCCTCGTGGCGTTATGTCCGATGCAGAGGCTCGCACCGAAAATCTCGGCGGCGAAATCCTCTGCAAGGTATTTTAGGGGGTTGATGTTATGTCACGTGTAGGTAGTAACCCCGTCTCCATTCCTTCTGGTGTCACCGTCAATATTGATGGCAAGAAGGTAACGGCCAAAGGCAAACTCGGTGAGTTGAGCCTGGATATCGTCGATGACGTCGATGTTGTGATGGAGAATGACGCACTCAGCGTTATACCAAAAAACAAATCAAAACGCGCCAGTAGCATGTGGGGAACGACAGCTAGCCGGCTTTCCAATCTCATCAAGGGTGTGGATGAAGGGTTTACTGTCGAGCTTGAAATCAACGGTGTTGGTTATCGTGCTGCGGTTAAGGGCAAGACGCTCAATCTTCAGCTTGGCTACAGTCACGATATTAACTTTCCGATCCCTGAGGGCATCAAGATCGCTTGCGCAAAGCCGACCAGTGTCACCATCTCTGGCGCTGATAAGCAGTTTGTCGGTCAGATTGCCGCGAATATTCGCTCATTTCGTAAGCCTGAACCCTATAAGGGCAAGGGTGTGAAATATCTGGATGAAATAATCTTCCGCAAGGAAGGCAAGAAGAAATAGGTGAATGGCGATGAAGACGTCTAAAAATCTTTATGCAAGGCGCACAAAGCGCACTCGCTTCAAGCTCCGCAAGAGCGCCAATGCTCGTTTGCGTCTGTCCGTCTTCCGTTCGGGCAAGCATATCTATGCCCAGGTTATTGATGATTCCAAGGGCGCGACGATTGTTGCTGCTTCTTCTATCGACAAGGAGCTGAAAAGCAAATTAGGGAAAGGCACCGATATTGCCGCGGCTACGGCCGTTGGAAAACTGGTTGCCGAACGAGCTCTGGCCGCCGGGCTCAAAGAGGTCTTTTTTGACCGAGGCGGTCGTATTTATCATGGACGCGTAAAGGCTCTGGCCGAATCGGCACGCGAAGCCGGTCTTTCCTTCTAAACAGGTTGTAATGTCAATGGCGATGACGAACAAAAAAGATAATTCACCTTCCCGCGACAGGCAGGGGCAGGGACGTAACCGGGGCGATGGCCGCGATGGTGAAGACGAGCTGATTGAAAAGCTTGTTGGAATCAATCGTGTTGCCAAGGTCGTCAAAGGCGGTCGACGTTTCGGTTTTGCCGCAATTGTTGTCGTTGGTGACGGCAAAGGGCGTGTTGGTTTCGGCTCCGGTAAGGCTCGTGAGGTTCCAGAAGCAATTCGTAAAGCGACCGAACAGGCTAAAGCCACCATGGTTCGGTTCCCGCTGCGCGAAGGCCGGACCCTTCATCACGATGTCAAGGGTCACTTCGATGCAGGTAAGGTTGTTATGCGTGCGGCACCTCCGGGAACGGGCATCATTGCCGGTGGTCCGATGAGAGCTGTTTTTGAGGCGCTTGGCTTACGCGACGTTGTTGCCAAGTCGGTTGGCACGTCAAACCCCTACAATATGATCCGGGCTACTTTTGATGGATTGTCCCTCACCATGTCGCCTCGCTCAATCGCGGCTAAGCGTGGCAAGAAAGTCAGTGAGATCGTTGGTCGCCGTGGGGGTTCTGCTGAACCTACCGAGAGCCGGGAGTAGATATGATGGCTGATAAAAAAACCGGAAAGGTCAAAGTTACCCAGACGGGCAGTGGGATCGGTCGTAAGTCGGGCCAGAAAGCCACGCTTGTTGGGCTTGGCCTGGGAAAAATGCACCGCACGCGTGTTCTCGAGGATACGCCGTCTGTACGCGGCATGATCAATAAAATAAGCCATCTTGTGCGCGTCGAAGGCGTGGAATAGAAACGTTTCTGCGAAGGTGAGAGCGGTTATGAAACTGAACGAATTAAAAGACAAAGTCGGCGCGCGAAAGGCCCGGACAAGGGTTGGTCGCGGTATAGGCTCCGGCAAAGGCAAGACCGGTGGACGTGGTGTTAAAGGCCAGAAGTCCCGTAGTGGCGTTGCCATCAAGGGGTTCGAGGGTGGCCAGATGCCGCTGCATCGTCGCCTGCCGAAACATGGTTTCACCAATATTTTCCGTAAACACTATCAGGCGGTGAATGTCGGGCGTCTACAGATCGCAATCGATTCCGGTCGCCTTGATGCAGCTAAGGAAATTACTGAACAGATTCTTAAAGAGTCTGGTGTTGTCACTCGCCTGCGTGACGGAGTTCGCCTTCTTGCTAGTGGCGAATTGAAGTCGAAGATCACCATTGTCGTGGCCGGTGCTTCGAAGGGTGCTATTGCTGCGGTCGAAAAGGCTGGCGGCAAGGTTACCATTAGGGTGCTCGCTAAAACTCAGGACGAGGATGCTCCGGCAAAGAAAGCCAAGGGTAAAAAAGCGAAGCCCGCCAAAGCCGAAGCACAAGAAACTGCTGCGGAGAAGACCTCCGATACCTCAACGGACGCAGATAAGACCTAATGGCTTCCGTCGCCGAGCAACTTGCCGCGAATATCAATTTCGGCGCCTTTTCCAAGGCGGAGGAGTTGAAGAAGCGCATCTGGTTTACCTTAGGCGCACTTATCGTTTACAGACTGGGAACGTATATTCCCATTCCAGGCATTGATCCTGGTGCACTCAGTCAGATTTTCAAGCAGAACGCCGGGGGAATTCTCGGCATGTTTGATATGTTCGCCGGCGGTGCTCTGTCGCGAATGACGATTTTCGCGCTCAATATCATGCCCTATATCTCGGCCTCTATTATCATGCAGTTGATGACAGCCGTGTCGCCGCAGCTTGAGGCGTTGAAGAAAGAGGGCGAGTCCGGTCGTAAGAAGATTAACCAATACACCCGCTATGGCACTGTTTTCCTTGCTGCCCTTCAGGCTTACGGCATTTCGGTCGGGCTTGAGGGAATGTCCGGGCCGAGCGGCTCGGCGGTGATCGACCCCGGCATGTTCTTCCGGATTACCACCGTCATTACCCTTGTCGGCGGCACCATCTTTCTGATGTGGCTCGGCGAACAGATTACCCAGCGCGGTATCGGCAACGGAATTTCACTGATCATCTTTGCCGGTATTGTCGCCAATCTGCCCAGCGCCCTTGCCGGGACATTGGAACTCGGTCGCACCGGGGCGATTTCAAGCCTGTTGATCATCTTCCTTTTCTTTATGGCCGTCGGTGTAATCGCCTTTATCGTTTTCATGGAACGTGCACAGCGCCGTATTCTCATTCAGTACCCAAAGCGACAGCAGGGCAACAAGATGTATGGCGGCGAAAGCTCTCATCTGCCGCTTAAGCTCAATACTGCGGGCGTTATTCCCCCGATTTTTGCCAGTTCCCTGTTGCTGCTGCCGATTACGGTTGCCGGATTTAGTGCCGGTCAGGGGCCGGAATGGCTGACCACGTTGACCGCCCATTTGGGTCGGGGACAGCCTGCTTATATGCTGGCCTATATATCGCTGATCGTCTTTTTTGCCTTTTTCTATACGGCTGTGGTTTTCAATCCCGACGATACGGCTGATAACCTGAAGAAACACGGTGGCTTTGTGCCAGGAATCCGGCCCGGAAAGAATACGGCCGAATTCCTCGACTATGTTCTCACCCGCCTAACTGTTGCCGGCGCGGCTTATCTCGCAGCGGTGTGTATTCTGCCCGAGATTCTAATCTCTCAGTATTCGGTCCCGTTCTATTTTGGTGGCACCAGTCTGCTGATCGTGGTGACTGTGACCCTGGATACGGTGACCCAGATTCAATCCCATCTTTTGGCTCACCAGTATGAAGGTCTGATCAAAAGTTCACGGCTCAGAGGTCGTCGCCGATGAATATGATTCTTCTTGGCCCCCCTGGTGCCGGTAAGGGCACCCAGGCGCAAAATATAGTGCGCGATTACGGGCTGGTCCAGCTTTCAACCGGTGATATGTTGCGTCAGTCCGTTGCCTCTGGCAGTGCACTTGGCCAACAGCTCAAGGCGGTTCTCGATGCCGGTGAGCTGGTTTCAGATACTATTATGATTGAGATGATTGCCGATCGTATTGCCCAGCCGGATTGTAAGGCAGGCTTTATTCTCGACGGTTTTCCCCGCACCAATGAACAAGCCGTGGCTCTTGACGCCCTGCTTGATGAAAAGGGTCTTAATCTCGATCATGTGATTGAAATGGCGGTTGATGATGCGGCGCTGACCGAGCGGGTTACAGGTCGCTATACCTGTGCCAAATGCGGCGCCGGTTACCATGATAACTTCCAAAAGCCCCAAAAAGATGGGGTTTGTGATGGCTGCGGTGGTTCTGAGTTCACGCGTCGCTCCGATGACAACGCTGAAACAGTGGCCAACAGGCTGAAGGAATTCCACGAAAAAACCGCGCCAATTATTCATTATTATCGTCAAAAAGGCCGCCTTAGCCAAGTTGACGGCATGGCGGCGATTGAGGTCGTTACGGCCCAAATTTCGACTATTTTGAATGGTGGGGGGGCAAGAGTATGAGTCGCATTGACTTGATCGGGAACTGCCCTATAATCGCCAACTTTCCACCACTCCACAGACCCGGTCTGTGGCGGTGTTCCGCTGTAATCATGACTTTGAGGAGCTAGGACGTGGCGCGTATTGCTGGCGTCAACATTCCCACCCACAAGCGTGTGGAAATTGCGTTGACCTATATTCACGGTATTGGCCAGACGAAGGCCAAAGAAATCTGCACCAAGGTGGGCATCCCTGATGACCGCCGTGTTAATGACATGACGGATGATGAAGTGATTCGCATCCGTGAGGTTATCGACAATGATTACATGGTCGAAGGCGAGTTGCGCCGGGAAGTAGCCATGAATATCAAACGTTTGATGGACCTTGGTTGCTATAAGGGCTTGCGGCATCGCAAGGGTCTGCCCGTCAGGGGGCAGCGAACTCACACCAACGCCCGTACCCGCAAGGGTAAGGCACGTCCGATCGCCGGTAAGAAAAAGGCTTAAGGGAACACTATGGCCAAAACACCAACTCAGCGCGTTCGCAAGCGCGAGCGCAAGAACATCACTTCGGGCATTGCCCATGTGAATGCGACCTTTAATAACACCATCATCACCATTACTGATGCCCAGGGAAATACGGTTGCCTGGTCTTCGGCAGGTGGTCAGGGGTTCAAGGGATCGCGTAAATCTACGCCTTATGCTGCCCAGATGGCGGCTGAGAGTGCCGGTCAAAAGGCACAGGAACATGGGGTGAAGACTGTCGAGGTTCTTGTAAAAGGCCCTGGATCTGGACGTGAATCCGCATTGCGAGCCTTGGGTTCGGTGGGTTTTACAATTACCACGATCAGAGATGTGACTCCGATCCCACATAACGGCTGCCGGCCGCCGAAGCGGCGTCGGGTATAACTTTCGGGTTTCCCTTCGCGACCGGACAAGCGGTTGGCCTAAAAGCCAGCTATCATTTTTAAGCATGACAATTCAGGTAGGTAAATTAAATCCATGTCTGTACTTCAGAAAAACTGGCAGGAGCTGATTAAGCCGAATAAGTTGGACGTTGAGTCCGGCGTTGACGCGACCTGCGAAGCGACGATTGTCGCCCAGCCCCTTGAGAGAGGTTTCGGGCTGACGCTAGGAAACGCCCTGCGCCGTGTTCTGTTGTCTTCGCTTCAAGGCGCTGCGGTTACGTCCGTTCAGATTAACAGTGTCCTGCATGAGTTCTCTTCGATTCCAGGTGTTATTGAGGATGTCACGGATATCATCCTCAACATCAAGGGCTTGTCCCTGCGGATGAACGGTGAAGGGCCCAAGCGGATAAGTCTTAAGGCCAAAGGTCCTTGCACGGTAACTGCTGGAATGATCGAGGCCGGCCATGATATCGAAATTCTTAATCCGGATCTCGTTATCTGTACGCTTGATAATAAAGCCAATATCGACATGGAATTGATCGTTGCCCATGGCAAGGGATATGTTCCTGCGGTTCAAAACCGTCCGGAAGACGCCCCCATCGGCCTTATTCCCATCGATTCGCTTTTCAGCCCGGTGCGCAAGGTTTCCTATACGGTTGATAACGCCCGTGTTGGTCAGGTGACGGATTACGATAAGCTCCTCCTCACCGTTGAAACCAATGGCGCGGTTACGCCAGAGGATGCGGTGGCGCTTGCTGCTCGTATTCTCCAGGACCAGCTCCAGCTCTTCATCAATTTCGAAGAGCCTCAGGCCCGTGTTGTCGAGCAGGAAACCGGCGAGCCGGAATTCAATCGCAATCTTCTGCGCAAGGTGGACGAACTGGAACTTTCCGTCCGTTCTGCCAATTGCCTGAAAAACGACAACATCGTTTATATCGGTGATTTGGTTCAGAAAAGCGAAGCAGAAATGCTGCGCACCCCGAACTTTGGCCGCAAATCCTTGAACGAGATCAAGGAAGTCCTGGTTACCATGGACCTCCATCTCGGCATGGAAATTCCAGAATGGCCGCCCGAGAATATCGAGGAACTGGCAAAGAAACTTGAGGAACCCTACTAGGTTCCAGATCCGGACCATAAAGGTCCCCCCTTGCCGTGCATGATCTAACTGATCGCGGCGGTAAGGGAAATGAAATCGGCTTCGTGTGCGAGGCCCTGATGAAAAAAGGAGCATGTCATGCGTCATCGTATGAGCGGACGTAAACTTAACCGGACCCGTGAACACCGTAAGGCGATGTTTGCCAATATGGCCGCATCTCTGATTGATCATGAGCAGATCAAGACGACTTTGCCCAAAGCAAAGGATCTGCGCCCGATTGTCGAAAAGCTGATCACGCTGGGCAAACGCGGCTCGCTCCATGCTCGTCGTCAGGCCTTATCGACTCTCCGTGATCCGGTCATCGTCAGCAAACTTTTCAGCACAATTGCCGAACGTTATAAATCGCGTCCAGGTGGCTATACGCGGGTTCTCAAAGCGGGATTCCGTTATGGCGATTGCGCGCCGCTGGCCTTTATCGAGCTGGTTGACCGTGATACGGAAGCCAAGGGTGCGGAAGACAAGATCCGCCATGCCGAGGAGCTCGAATCGATGGAGCTTCCGCCCGAAGAATAAGTCTTCCAGTCCCCCGGCGATCTGCCGGAACAAGTTCTGAAAAGGGGCAGCCTCAGCACAGGGCTGCCTCTTTTTTTTTGATCATGTGTAATATAGATTCCTCAAGGTTTGCAGGAAATTTCAGACGGAGCAGATGATGGCCAGATCCGATAGGTTTTTACCTCTTTTCCGGCTGGTGACGCCGGTTTCCTTATCCAGTGTACTCTTTCTGGCGGTTTTCATCCTGCCCGGCCTTGCCTTTGCCGGGCAATGGACCAATCCTGACCCCATGCAATCGCCGTCTCCCACGGCGCCATCTGGCCGGATTGCCCCCCAAAATGAACAGCAAATTCTTCTTTCATTTGCGCCGATTGTAAAAAAGGTCGCGCCTGCGGTGGTCAATATCTATACCAGCCGGGTGGTGACGCAAAAGGCGGTTTCGCCTCTTTTAAATGATCCATTTTTCCGCCAGTTCTTCGGTGACAAGTTCAAGATGCAGGGGCGGGAACGAAAACGGACCCAAAATTCTCTGGGGTCGGGTGTCATCGTCGACAAGGACGGGCTTATCGTCACCAGTTATCATGTCATCAAGGGCAGCGACCAGATTAAGGTTGTTCTTGCTGATCGGCGTGAGTTCAAGGCCGAGATTATCAGCACCGACAAGCAGACCGATCTTGCCGTGCTCAAGGTAGACACCGGTGGCAAACCTCTGCCGATGATCAGCTTTGGCGATTCCGATATGCTGGAGGTCGGCGACCTTGTGCTTGCCATCGGTAATCCCTTTGGTTTTACCCAAACCGTTACCAGCGGGATTGTGTCGGCTGTTGCTGGCCGAAGTTCGCTCGGGGCCAGTGATTTTCGTTTTTTCATCCAGACAGATGCCGCCATTAATCCTGGGAATTCTGGCGGTGCGCTCGTCGATATGAATGGCCGTCTGGTGGGTATAAATACGGCGATATTTACCAAAAGCGGTGGGTCCAACGGTCTCGGATTCGCTATCCCTGTCAATATGCTGAAGCCGGTTATCGCCGGGGCAGCCAATGGTGGCCCTGTGGTGCGTCCGTGGATTGGCGCTTCTGGTCAGGCGGTAACGGCTGATATTGCCGCCTCAATGGGGCTTTCGCGCCCGCTTGGTGTTCTTATCAACAAGGTTCGCCGGTTTAGTCCGGCCGAATCGGCGGGGTTGAAGATCGGTGATGTCGTTATCACTGTCGATGGCAAGGAAGTTGTTGATCTCGAATCCATGCGCTTTCGCATTGCTACTCTGCCTATCGGGGGGGTGGCTTCTCTCGAAATTCTTCGACAAAACCGTAAAATAAATCTCGATCTTCCTCTTGCTCCGCCACCCGAGATTCCGCCCCGTGACGTAACCGCTTTAAGTGGAGATCATCCCCTGTCCGGCGCAACGGTGGCCAATCTCTCGCCATCCTTTAATATTGAGCTTGGTCTTGATGATCTTGCAGAAGGTGTGGTGATCACTCAAATTCGACAAGGGGCTCCAGCCCAGAGGCTCGGATTCAGGCCTGGGGATCTGGTCATCAAGCTCAATACGATTGATATCAAATCGGCCAAACAGCTTCATAATATTCTCGCCGCGCCTGCTCAATCATTTATTTTCTCTGTCAATCGCGGGGGCAAGATTTTGAGCCAGGAATATAAGCAGTGACCACACTTTTCGAGTCTCAGGCACCGCGGCCTCTTGCGGACCGTCTGCGACCCGCCTCTCTTGGCGAGGTAATCGGCCAGGATCATCTTCTTGGACCCGAGGGGCCGATCGGGCGTATGGCGAATACGGGTCGCCTCGCCTCGATTGTTCTGTGGGGGCCGCCCGGCGTCGGCAAGACGACCATCGCCCGGCTAATGGCCGAAACCAGTGATCTTTATTTCGAGCCCATGTCGGCGGTGTTTTCTGGTGTTGCCGATCTAAGGCGCGTTTTTGACGAGGCGAAAAATCGCCGTGATCTGGGTCAGGGGACGCTCCTTTTTATTGACGAAATTCACCGGTTCAATCGGGCTCAACAGGATGGCTTTCTGCCTTTTGTTGAAAACGGCACGGTGATCCTTGTCGGGGCGACGACGGAAAATCCATCCTTTGAACTCAACGCCGCTCTTCTGTCCCGCTGTCAGGTCCTTATTCTCAACCGGCTGGATGATTCCGGCCTTGAGCAACTGATTGAAAGGGCAGAGAAAATTGAGGGCCGTCCTTTGCCACTCAATGGCGATGCCAGGGCCGCGTTGCGGGCCATGGGGGATGGCGACGGACGCTATCTGCTCAATCTTGTAGAAGAACTCTATGCTCTTCCGCCGGGCCCTGACGGTACGGTGAAAGAGCTGGATACGGCCAAGCTGGTCGAAACGGTTCAGCGTCGCGCACCGCTTTACGATAAATCCCAGGAAGGCCATTTCAATCTCATCAGCGCCTTGCACAAATCCCTGCGCGGCTCTGATACTGACGCCGCCCTGTACTGGCTGGCGCGGATGCTGACCGGTGGCGAGGACCCCAAATATATTGCCCGTCGCCTGGTTCGCTTTGCCTCGGAAGATATCGGCCTGGCCGATACGCAAGCTCTTCCTGTCTCATTGGCGGCCTGGGAATCCTATGAACGGCTCGGCTCTCCCGAGGGTGATCTGGCACTGGCTCATTGCGTTATTTACCTTGCCACAGCGCCCAAATCCAATGCTGCCTATAAGGCTTTTAAATCCGCCATGAGTGTGGCCAGGGAAACCGGCTCGCTGATGCCGCCCAAGCATATTCTCAATGCTCCAACCGATCTCATGAAGGATATTGGTTATGGCAAGGGCTATCAGTATGATCACGATACGCCAGAAGGTTTTTCAGGGCAGAATTATTTTCCCGAAGACATGGCGCGGCAAAACTTTTATCAGCCTCTGGAGCGCGGGTTCGAACGGGAAATAGGCAAACGCCTTGTCTATTGGGAAAAGCTCCGCGCTGGAGTATTAAAAGCCACTGATCTCGATACATCAGACGGCGAGGGGGGGGAGACATGAATATCATTTTATCGATTGCCGCTGGTGGCGCACTGGGCGCTGTCGCCCGTTATCTGGTGATGATCCAGGCTGGCTATCTGTTTGGCTCCAATTTTCCCTTTGGCACGATTATCGTCAATATTCTCGGCTCCTTTATGCTCGGGGCTTTGGTTGAGGTTTCGGCCACTGTCTGGTCTATCGGCGGTGAGTTGCGCGCGATGCTGGTCGCTGGCTTTATCGGCAGCTTTACGACCTTTTCCACTCTTTCCCTCGACATGATGACCCTTCTTGAGCGTGGCCAGACCGGGCTTGCTCTGGGCTATGCGTCAGTCTCTGTCTTACTTGGCGTCAGCGGCCTTGCCTTCGGCATGATGGCCGTGCGCTTTATTTTTCACTAATCGTCTTTTATGTCGCAAGTTTCCCATAAAGAGGTGTCGGCTGAGGAAGATGGGCTGCGACTTGACCGATGGTTCAAGCGGCATTTCCCAGGGTTGTCCCACGGTCGCCTTGAAAAATCCCTGCGCAAGGGCGAGGTACGGGTTGATGGAGCCCGCGCCAAGGCCGGGCTGCGCCTTGTGTCGGGCCAGACTATTCGCATCCCCCCGTTAAGCGAGGAAGATAAAGCGCCCCGCGCACCTAAACGCCAGTGGATCGGACGCGAAGAGGCCGACAAACTGCGCGCGACCGTACTTTATAAGGATGATGACATTCTGGTCATTAACAAACCGGCGGGTCTTGCGGTTCAGGGCGGCACCAAGATCATTCATCATCTCGACGGTATGTTGGAGGCACTGAAATTCGGTGCCAAGGAACCGCCCCGTCTGGTCCATCGTCTTGATAAGGATACTTCCGGCGTTCTGGTGCTGGCGCGCAACGTAACCTCGGCTGCCCGGATGGCCGGGATTTTCCGCAAACATGAAACCCGCAAAATTTACTGGGCCTTTGTCATTGGTGTGCCGCGTCCTGAAAAAGGCCGTATCGACATGCCTCTGTCCAAAAAACGCGGCCATGGCGGAGAACGGGTGGCGACCGGAACAAAAGACGCCCGCAAGGCGACCACCCTTTATGCCACTGTTGAAACCGTCGGTCGCAAGGCGGCCTGGCTGGCCCTGTGGCCGATTACCGGGCGCACCCATCAGTTGCGGGTTCATTGCGCTGAAATCGGTGTGCCGATCCAGGGCGATGGTAAATACGGCGGCCGCGACTCATTTCTCGACGGCGAAGACATTTCAACCCAGCTTCATCTCCATGCCCGCGAGATCGTTTTGCCATTGGCCGGCAATAAAGAATTACGGGTGACGGCACCCTTGCCAGATCACATGGCGGCGACCTGGAAACTCTTTGGCCTGTCGCCGGAAGATGACGGCGATCCCTTCGCCGAAGTTGAGGCGAAGCTTTAGGCGGCGGCGAGGGCCTCAAAGAAAACCCTCGCCGGTCTTGTCCTACGGGATTATTGACAGCAACTCTGGAGACGTCACGAGTTGGCGAATGCCGTGAGCATGATCTTCATTGAAAACGTTACTCTCACACCATTTGTTGAGGGAGGCGATATCGATCTTCTTACATGAAGGACGAACGTTCCATGTGACCTGCAGGGGAGAACATTTTTTCTCGGTAAATGAAGGCCCTGTTGTGGAGCCCGTAAAAATGACCGGCTTGCCGGTTCCTGTTGGCAGGATTTTAGGTTGGTGCAGAGCGTTGACTATGTTGCCGCCGTACGTGAATGAAGCAAAATCGGCAGCATTTGGATCATTGACCGCGAGGAAAACCTGCGTCTCAACCCTCAATTGAGGGGTTGCACATTTATCCGACAGGCACGAACCCAGGCCTTCGCCCGGCGTCGCATTACACGAGGTATAGACCCAGTGCATTTCGACCGTATCTCCGGGTTTAACGCCGTTACAGGCCCCCGGACCTTTGAGTTCGGCTTTTGTCAGTGACGCCGTTTCATTACATTTAAAGCCGCCATGATCTCCACCACCGGCGGAGACCGAGAATCCCGGCCCCTTATGCTCAGCTTGGGTATGGAAATGAATATTGCACAAATTCATGTCTTTAGACGCTGGCGCTTGTGTATACGTATGCGCGTTTGAACCGGCCTTGCTGCTGATGTCTCTTGGCGTCTGTGGTCCATATCCCTTACAGACTTCGGCGCCATAGGCTTGGATGCTAAAGCCGAGGCTTAGAAAAGCGCCAATAGCAATTATTTTTGTCATCTTCATATGGTTTTACCCCCCAGTAAGATTGATGCATGTGAGCGTAGGCTATCATGGCTTTGCTTCTTTAACCAAATACCGCCGGGATCAAACTATAGGCGGCGATGGTGATGAGTACGATGGCACCGAAATTAATCATAAATCCGGCCCGCGCCATTTGTGGGACGTTGAGTTTACCACTGCCGAAGATGATGGCATTGGGCGGGGTGGCGACCGGCAGCATAAAGGCGCAGCTGGCGGCCAGCACCGCCGGCACCATCAGATCAACCGGGGTCAGCCCGACGAGCAGGGCAAGGGCCGCCGTGATCGGCAGGAAGACAACCGTCGTCGCCGTATTGCTGGTCAATTCGGTTAAATAGATAACCAGGGCGATCACCGCCACGATGATGGCGAATTGGGGCCAGCTCTCGAAGGCCGAGAGCATGTCGCCGATCGATAAAGCCAGGCCGCTGGCGGTTACCGCTGCGGCAAGGCTGAGGCCACCGCCAAACAGGATCATCACACTCCAGGGCAATTTGTGCGCCCATTCCCGGTCGAGAATAAAAATGCCGCGGCGCCAGTCAACGGGCACCAGAAAAAGGGCCAGCGCCCCGATAATGGCGATGCCGGGATCACTGATGCCAAGGCCGGGGAAAATCTCCTGGATCAGTGGCCGGGTAATCCAGGCAATAGCGACACAGGCGAAAACCAGAGCCGTTAGTTTCTCCCCCCGTGAGATCGGCCCCATGGCATCCAGCTCGGCCTGGATAATTTTTTCGACTCCATCCATTTTCGTTTGTCCGATGGCAAAGGCCCATCGGGTCAGCACCCACCAGGTAAAGCCGAGAAGAACCACGGCCACGGGTACGCCGACCAGCATCCATTGGGCAAAACCGATTTGCATTCCATATTCTTCGTTCATATAACCGGCGAACAGGGCGTTAGGGACGGTGCCGATCAGGGTGCCCAGGCCACCGATGGTGGCGGCATAGGCAATCGACAGCAGCAGGGCGATGGGGAATGGATCGGCGGCGTCTGTGTTGCCGCTTTTAT
>JABJES010000279.1 GCA_018663165.1 Rhodospirillaceae bacterium | reverse complement strand
TGACCTTGCCGGTGGTATTGGCGCCGGACAGGGTTTTGGCGAGATGGGTAACTTGCGCCTCTGGGTCTGTATCGAGGCCGGGAAAGCCGGAATTCTCAGAAAATGAAAATCCGGTCTCCTTTGCAATCGCCTGCATAGCGGGGAGAACTTGCGCTTCGGCATAGGTGTTGATCTCATCTTGTATCGCTTCGGCATCATGACTGGGCAGGGAACGGATTTCAAAATCGAAGGTACAGTCCCGAGGCACGATGTTGAGCGCCGTTCCTCCCGATACCAGCCCTGTATGAACTGTCGAGTGGGGCGGTTCAAAGGCGGGGTCAAAGGGGCCTTCGCGCTGGAATCGCTGGGTCATGCTGTGAAGAAAGGCGATCACCTGGGCGGCGGCTTCGACGGCGTTGACGCCACTGGGTGCCAGGGCGGAATGACATTCCCGCCCGCGCACATGACAGCTCAGACTTTTCTTTCCCTTATGCCCGGTGATGACCCGCATTTCTGTCGGCTCACCGACAATACAGGCATAGGGCTTAATCTTCATCCCTCTGATCTGGTCGAGAAGATGCCGCACGCCGATGCACCCAACCTCTTCATCATACGAAAAGGCAAGGTGAAGCGGTGCCTTGAGATCAAGGTTAAGGAGGCGCGGGAGGGCGGCGAGAACAACGGCGATGAAGGATTTCATATCCGCTGTGCCCCGGCCATAAAGCCGATTGTCCTTTTCCAGGGCATTGAAAGGGTCGTTGTCCCAATCCTGTCCATCAACGGGAACCACGTCTGTGTGGCCGGAAAGAACAATTCCAGGCTGCCCGGCAGGGCCGATTGTTGCAAACAAGTTGGCTTTTTGGCGGCTTTCATCAAAGATCAGATCGGCTTTGATGCCCAGGTCGGAAAGATATGCCTTGATGAATTCAATGAGCGCCAGGTTGGATTTGCAGCTCGTCGTGTCAAAAGCAACCAGAGTGCGGATCATCTCAATGCTGGCTTTTTGCGGCTGGTGATCGATGTCTTTCGGGGACTGGCTGGAGTTGGTCATCGAGGTCGATGGGTCATGGCATAAATTGCTCGTTGATGATCCGCTCTTCGAGATTGTGTCCGGGGTCGAAAAGCAGGGTCAATTTGATGCTACGGTCTTCGCGCACACGTATTTCGGCGGCATCACGAACCTCGGTGAAATCGGCAGTCGCGCTGACCGGTCGTTTTTCAGCTTCTATAACTTCAAAAGTCACTTCCGCCGTCTGGGGGAGAAGCGCCCCGCGCCAACGGCGGGGACGAAAGGCGCTGATCGGGGTTAGGGCCAGGACACCGGCATCAAGCGGAATGATGGGGCCGTGGGCGGAAAGATTATAGGCCGAGCTTCCCGCCGGGGTGGCGACGAGAATGCCGTCGCACATCAGTTCCTCCAAACGCATGATGCCATCGACGCTGATCTTTATTTTTGCCGTCTGGCGACCCTCGCGAAGGAGAGAAACCTCGTTGATGGCAATTGCTTCGATCTGTTCGCCAGACACGGTGCGGGCATTCATGCGCAAGGGGTGGATAAGCGACGGTCGCGCCATCTCCAAACGTTCGAGAAGGCCTTTTTCAGAAAATTCGTTCATCAGAAAACCGACGCTGCCCCGGTTCATACCGTAGATCGGCACGCTCCTGTCCATAAACTGATGCAGGGTTTTAAGCATGGTGCCGTCACCCCCAAGAGCGATAATGACATCGGCTTTTTCGGGGGGGACGTGGTCGTACAGTTTTTCGAGCTTGTTCCGTGCCGTCTTTGCGGCTTTGGCATCGGAAGAAACGAAAGCAATCTTTCCCGGCTTGAAAGCGGCCAAAGCCTGCCTCCCTTTTAGATGTTGCGATTTTGAAGGGAGTATAGCGCAGTCTTGCTTTTATGCCATCCGTGGCAAGCTTTTGCACAAAAGGCGGGAAAAGAGGGGTGCGGATCAGCCGCCGGTATGGCTCATGTGGCGGGACATGGCTGGTTCGTTATTGCGCCGGTCGATGATGAAATCATGACCTTTTGGCTTGCGCGCGATGGCGGCGTCAATCGCTTCGTTAAGGGGGGTATCATCCTCGCTTTGGCGAAGGGGTGTGCGCAGATCGGCGGCATCCTCTTGACCAAGGCACATGTACAGCGTGCCGGTACAGGTAAGGCGGACCCGGTTGCAGGATTCGCAGAAGTTATGAGTAAGCGGGGTGATAAATCCGAGCTTGCGTCCAGTTTCCCCGATCCGCACATAACGGGCCGGGCCGCCGCTTTGATAGTCGATATCTTCCAGCTTCCAGTTTTTTTCCATTCTTGAGCGAACCAGGGAGAGAGGAAGATACTGGGCTATCCGCTCGTCGCTGACATCACCCATGGGCATAACTTCGATCAGCGTCATGTCGAGACCTTCTTCTCCGCACCAGGCGATCATGCGGTCGAATTCATCCTCGTTCAGCCCCTTCAGGGCAACGGCATTTATTTTGACGGAAAGACCGGCATTTCGCGCCGCCTCAATGCCCTCCAGCACCTTTTCCAGTTTGCCCCAGCGGGTAATGGCGGTGAATTTCAAGGGGTCGAGGGTGTCCAGAGATACGTTGACCCGGCGGACGCCGCAATCATATAGCGCCTTGGCATACTGGGACAGGCGGCTGGCGTTGGTTGTCAGGGTTAACTCTTCAAGTGCCCCGCTATCCATGTGGCGGGACAGGCGTTCGAACAGCCACATGATGTTGCGACGGACCAGCGGTTCACCACCGGTGATTCGGGGCTTTTTCACTCCCTTGGTGACGAAGGCGGAGCACACCCGGTCGAGTTCCTCAAGAGAGAGAATTTCGCTCCGGGGAAGAAAGGTCATTTCCTCGGCCATGCAATAGGTACAGCGAAAATCGCAGCGGTCAGTAACCGAGACCCGCAGATATTTCACGTCTCTGCCGAAAGGGTCGATCATTGGTTTTCCGTTTGTTGTTGGGCCATCTTTGGTAGGGAGCCTTTATAGGCTAGTAAGTATGTCTGGTCGAAGATGAATTCACCCTTAATTTTCATGGGGAAATCAAGAAAACCACTGGATGTCTTCGGATATTAAATAGATGTGTTTTATAATCGCTCTGATTAGCAGGGTGCCGTTATGCGGTCGGCGGGGAAAATAACCTTGGCAATCGTTCCCTTTCCTGGGGTGCTGGTGATTTCAAAGTGGCCGCCGTGAAGTTCGACAAAGCTTTTCACGATGGGTAGTCCAAGGCCGGTTCCTTCATATCTCCTGTTGAGAGCGCTGTCGACCTGACCGAACGGCGCCATCGCCTTGGGAATATCTTTGGGCGAGATGCCAATACCGGTATCGGCAACCTCGATCCTGATGCCGCCTTGATCATCCCTGGCCGCCCTGATTTCTATTTTCCCGCCGGCTGGCGTAAATTTGATGGCGTTGGAAATCAGATTAAGAAGTATCTGTTTTGTCAGCCTGGGATCGGCTCGAAGAGAGGGCAGTTTATCCTCGATATTGCTGGTAAAGGATAAGCTGGCTGATTTTATTCGCTCAGCCATCATCCGGGAACAGCTTTTTATAGCCGTTGTTACCTCAAATTCTTCTTCTCTCAGCTCAATGGTGCCTGATCCAGCTTGTGCGGCATCCAGCACATCGTTGATGATTTGTAAAAGTAATTCGGCGCTGCTGTGGATATTTTTGATGTATTCCCTGTATTGAGGAATATCGATAGACCCGAGAAATTCTGAAATCATCATTTCCGAAAATCCGATGATGGCGTTTAAAGGCGTGCGCAGCTCGTGGCTGATATTTGCCAAAAACTCGGTTTGGGTTCGGCTTGCCATTTCGGCCTGTTCTTTTGCCGTCAGGAGCGCAATTTCCGCTTCACGCCGGTCGGTAACATCCTGGACCGTACCGTCCATGCGTATAGCTTTACCATCTTCATTAAAGGTGACTTCTCCTCTTGCATGGACGGTTCTGATTTCACCGCTGGGGAGAACAACTCTGTGGTCTATTTCATATGGGGCACCGGACAGGGATTCATTGACTACATTCATAACTTTTTCCCTGTCGTCCGGGTGAACGGAGTCAATGAAATCTTCGTATATAACACTGGTATCTGTGTATTCCTTTCCATAGATTCGGAATGATTCTTCCGACCACCAGAGTTCGCCTGTTGTAATATTCCAGTTCCAGCTTCCCAGCCGGGCAATGCGTTGGGCATTGTTCAGGCTGTTTCTGATCCATTCATGATTTTCCCGGGTCTGTTTCCTCTCGCTGACGTCACGGACAATGCCGATAAAGATCAGCTTGCCGCCGATGAACATCTCGCTGGTGGCAAGATCCATGGGAAAAGTCGCTCCATCCTTGCGCTGGCCCATAACTTCCCGGGGGCCAATGCCGAGGATCTTGGCCTTTCCGGTTTTGATGTAGTCAGAAAGATATTTATCGTGACGGCTTTTATCTGGTTCTGGAACCAGCTCTTTGACGTTCTTGCCAATGATTTCGGTGGCCTGAAATCCGAAAATATTTTCAGCAATGGCATTAAAGGAAAGGATTACGCCGGTTTCGTCGATTGTGATTATACCGTCCGCTGCGTTATCCATGATTCCACGCAGAAAATCCTCATTTTCCTGAAGGTCGTTTTGGGCTTGTTTGAGGGCTTTGATCTTTTCGGTTAGTTCTTTATTGGTTTCCTGTAGCTCTAAAGTTTTGATGTCTACGTCCCTGGTCAGTTCCGAGCGAACAAGTTTCAGGGCAATTCCAGCCTGTTTTTCACGGGTGATGTCCCGAATGACGTAGATGAACCCGTTTTTATCAATATTGGGGTCAGCATCGGGAACGAGCATTACATCGAAAGTTCCCTTGAATTTTTTATATCCCTGAATTCCGGTTTCAAAGTGGCAGGGTTTGCCGGAGAGCACTTCGTGGAAATAAGGTTTCAGGGCAACGTAGGATTGAGGGCCGAATATTTCACTAAATGTTTGTCCAATGATCTTATCCGGTGACAGGCCAAAAGCCTCCTCATGCCGGGGGTTGGCCTGGCGGATAATTTCATCCTCGTCGATATAGCCGACAAGCGAGGGCAGGGATGAGAAAATTCGTCTGAGAAAGTCTTTTTCCAGATCGGCTTTGTGGGGTTCGTTTTTGCGGGCAGATTTTAGCCTAGGCTTTTTCTTTGCAACGGGTTTCCCCTTCACATCAGATTTCTTTTTTTGGGTTTTTTTAATGGTCATAATTAATTTTAAAAAATTTGGGCCAAGCCACTATATGTCGCTATAGCCAATTCAAGCATGGAAGGTGATGTTAATTCAAATGTTCCGGGTTGAGGCTTTTTCCCAGAAAATTTCATGCTGTCATTACCACAGGAGTTCGCCCGCCAGAAAAGCTTTTCCTTCTGGGCTATCAGGAGTTGTGAAAAACTTTGCCGCTTGTGTCCTCTCCTTCAGGCAGCCCTTATGGAGAAACAGGATGTCTTCACCCAGTCTGTGGGCTTGTCCAAGGTCATGGGTGGTCATGATGATCTTTGTTCCGGCTTTGTCAAAATCCATAATCATGTCTTCAACTGCGCGTGTGGCGGCGGGGTCCAGGCTGGCCGTGGG
>JABJES010000278.1 GCA_018663165.1 Rhodospirillaceae bacterium | reverse complement strand
TCATGATTTTTTTCCTTTTTCCGACTCATCATTGAGTAAAGCCTTAAGGCGCGCTTGGTCATCCTTGCTGAGTGGTGGCGGCTGGCTGCTTGAGGGCGCACTATCGCGGCGGCCTGCGTAATAACGCCACCAGGCGAAAAAGGCGAAAAGTAAAAACACAAACGGGCCGATCCAGAGCAGAAGCGTGGCAGCAGAAAATGGTGGGCTGAGAAGAACGAAATCGCCATAACGCGCGCGCACATAGTCGGTGACCTCTTTGTCGCTGTCGCCTTGTCTCAAGCGCTCACGCACAATCAGGCGCAGGTCGCGAGCCAGAT
This sequence comes from Rhodospirillaceae bacterium, assembly GCA_018663165.1. Lineage (GTDB taxonomy): Bacteria > Pseudomonadota > Alphaproteobacteria > UBA11136 > UBA11136 > JABJES01. The sequence goes on along the minus strand of JABJES010000278.1, from coordinate 9,937 downwards.
CAGCGTTGGAATCATCAATGGTCTGGTTCTGACAGACGAGACAGCGCAGACCCTTGCTGATCTCTCTGGCGCGGGCTTCCAATGCCGGGTCGCTGAGTTCCTCGCCCGGCTCTACCGCCAGAATTGGAGAGGCGAGCAGGATGAAGAAAGAAATGAGAAAAAATTTCAGGCAGAGACGCATCATTTTTTTCCAATCTCTTCGATCAGCGGCAGAATGGTTTTTTCCATGTCCCTGGGCATGATCGGCCCTACATGGCGATAGCGGATGCGGCCACTCTGATCGAGGATAAAGGTTTCAGGCACCCCGTAAACGCCCCATTCGATACTGGCCCGGCCATCGATATCGGCACCGATGCGAGCATAAGGATTTCCGTTCTCCGCCAGCCAGTTCCGGGCGTTTGTCGCTGTATCTTTTTTGTTGATGCCATAGACCGGCGCGATGCCGGATTGGGCGAGGGCCATTAATTGGGGATGCTCAGCCAGGCAGGGCACGCACCATGAGGCAAAAATATTGACCAGCACGACGCCGTTACTGGTGTCGAGATCGCTCGTGGTAAGGCCGCCGCCTAAGGGTTCTTCTCCCGCAACTGATGCGGCAATCGGCCCTAAATCGAATTGTGGTGCCGGCTTGTCGATCAGCGCCGAGGGCAGTCTTTCCGGATTGCGGGTCAGCCCAATTGCAAAGGCAATGGCGAGAAGAGCAAAAATAATAACCGGCAGGGTGTGGGTCCAGCGCATGGGTGTCGTTTTCCTCTAGCGCCGAACTGCAGTGCGTTCTGCAGTGCGTTCTGTGGCGCGGCGCGGTGCCCCGATGCGGTGGCGGCGGTCGGCCAGAGAAACCAGCCCGCCCAGCACCATGATCAGAACACCCGCCCAGATCCAGGGCACTAGGGGATTGAACCAGATCCGTGTCGTCCAGGCCTCTTCACCAGTGTCGAAAATCTGTTGGTCGCCAAGCGCCACGTAAAGGTCGCCCTTAAGTGATGAATGAATGGCGGCCTCGGTGGTTGGCATGGCGGAGACGTCATAGATGCGCTTTTCAGGGGAAAGGGTGGTGATGTTACGGCCCTTTTTGGAAACCTCTATCCGGGCCGTGTCCATGGTGTAATTGGGGCCGGTTTCGGCCTCTACAGTGGTCAGTGTGAAATTGTATCCGGCGACTTCAACGGTCTCACCGATGTGCTGGGCCTGAATGTGCTCGGAGCGCCACATGGAGCCGCCGGTAATGCCGGCGATTACAACGGCCAGCCCGGCATGGGCCAGAACCATGCCGTAATAGGCCCGGGGCTGGTGGGCGGCGCGACGCCAGCTCTCGATGGCCGGGATACGCCCGATCCGCAGGCGCTGGACGAGTTCTGTCGCCGTGCCAAAGAAAAGCCATGCTGCCATGCCGATGCCCAGGGCGGCCAGGGGCTGGCCGCCACGATCATAGAACAGGATGGCGGCGACACAGGTCAGGGTCAAAACTGCGACAACGGAAAGTCGTCTCAAGGCTTGTCGTAAATCGCCGCGCTTCCAGGACAGCAGTGGGCCGATCACCATCGCCAGAACCAGAGGCACGGCGATTGGCAGAAAGGTGGCGTTGAAAAAAGGCGGCCCGACGGAAACCTTGTCGCCGCCTACGGCATCAAGGAAGAGAGGATAAAGGGTGCCGATCAAGACCGTGCCGGCAGCACAGGAAAGCAATAAATTGTTGAGCAGCAGGAAGCCCTCCCGCGATACCGGGGCGAACATCCCGCCCGGTTTCAGCGCCGGCGCACGCCAGGCAAACAGGATTAGTGAACCGCCGATGGTCACAATCAGGAGGGCCAGAATAAAGACCCCGCGAGTGGGATCGGTGGCAAAGGAATGGACCGAGGTCAAGACCCCCGAGCGCACCAGAAAGGTGCCGATCAGAGAGAGTGAAAAGGTGAGGATGGCAAGCAGCACGGTCCAGCTTTTCATGGCGTCGCGCTTTTCGACCACGGTCGCCGAATGGAGCAACGCGGTCCCTGCGAGCCACGGGATAAGCGAGGCGTTTTCAACCGGATCCCAAAACCAGAATCCACCCCAACCGAGCTCGTAATAGGCCCACCAGCTTCCCAGCCCGATACCAAGGGTCAGCGCACACCAGGCGGCCAGGGTCCAGGGCCGCACCCAGCGCGCCCAGGCTGGATCGACCCGGCCTTCGATCAGCGCCGCCACGGCGAAGGAAAAGGCCATGGAAAAACCGACATAGCCGAGATAGAGGAAGGGCGGATGAAAGGCCAGGCCGGGGTCCTGTAGCAGCGGGTTGAGGTCGCGGCCGTCAAAGGGGGCCGGATCAAGGCGCAGGAAAGGGTTGGAGGTAAAGAGGATGAAAAGAAGAAAGCCGACGCTGATCAACCCCTGAATGCTGAGCACTCTGGCGCGCAGGCCGAGGGGCAGGTTTTTACCGAAGACAACGACGCAGAGACCGAAGAGGGAAAGAATGAAAACCCAGAGCAGCATCGAGCCTTCATGGTTTCCCCAAACGGCTGAGACCTTGTAGAGCAGGGGCAGGGCCGAATTGGAATTTGCCACCACCACGCTCAGGGAAAAATCAGAAGTGATGAACGAAATCGTCAGGGAGAGAAAGGCCATGGAGATGAATAAAAACTGACCAATGGCGGCGGGGCGGGCAAGGCCGGTCCACCCGAAATTATCACGCCCCTTGTCCCGTCGCCCAGCGCCTATAAGCGGCAGAGTTCCCTGGATGATCGCCAGGACGAAGGCGAGGATAAGGGAGAAATGTCCAATCTCGGCAATCATCTAAAGAGTGTTCCTTTTCGGGGGCGCGCCGCTCATGGGGCGGCGTTCTCGCCGTTCTCCCCATTCATTTCAGCCCCCTCCTGCCAGCGCCCGGACTTTTTCAGGGCTTCGGCGACTTCAGGCGGCATATAGTTTTCATCATGTTTGGCCAGAACGTTGGTGGCCTGGAAGACCCCGTCCTCGTTCAGTGATCCCTCGGCGATAACGCCCTGGCCTTCGCGGAAAAGGTCGGGCAGGACGCCGGTAAAAACCACCGGTATGGTCTGGGTGAGATCGGTTACCCGAAACATCACCGAGACCTCGCCCGAGGCCTGAACGACGCTGGCCTCTTCCACCAGGCCACCGATTCGAATTCGCTGACCGGGCTGTATTTCGCGCTCAAGAATCTCCGTCGGGCTGTAGAAGAAAACGAGATTGTCGCGCAAGGCCGAAAGAACAAGTGCGCCAGCGGCAAATAAAAATCCCATGGCGATCAGGACAATATAAAGGCGTCGCCGCTTACGGGTCATGGGGCGGCTTTTTTTTGGGGACGGCGTTTGCAGCGTGTCGTTTTCGTTTTCACTCATGAGGAAGCCTTTGGAGAATTGCCGGGGCCATTGCTGTTCGGGCCGTCATCGTCTGGCCACTCATTGCCCGGCTCATCATTGGCAGCCGGTGGCTGCTGTCTGGCGGTCTTTGTTTCTTCCATGCTTTCCTTCAGCTCGGCGAACACCCATTGGCGCTGGCGCAGGGAGCGCAGGGAAATGATGAACAGGCCGATCAGAACGATGGCGGTAAGGCCGTAGGCGGGCCAGACAAAGGCGGCGTATTCGCCCATATGAAACATATTTGGCATGGTGATCTCTTGCCTCAGATTTCCCGGAGATAGGGGCCGCTCTCCCCCTTGCTTTCGGCCTGGACCCGGATCATGCGCAGGGCCCTGATCTTGCGGGCGAGAATTTCGCCGCGCAGACGGAGGATGACAACGGTGACGTAATAGGCGGTAAAGGCGATGGCCATCAAAAGAAGCGGTGTCAGCATCGAGGGGTGAATTGAGGGCCCACCCATACGCACGACGCTGGCCGGTTGGTGCAGAGTGTTCCACCAGTCGACGGAAAACTTGATGATCGGGATATTGATGACGCCGACCAGGGCCAGGATCGCCGCTGATTTTGCCCCGCGTTCGGAATCTTCAAAGGCATTGGCCAGGGCCATATGGCCGAGATAAAGAAAGAACAGGATCAGCATCGAGGTCAGTCGAGCGTCCCACACCCACCAGGCACCCCACATGGGTTTGCCCCACAAGGCACCGGTGGCCAGGGCGATAAAGGTGAAACAGGCCCCGACGGGCGAGCTCGCCTTGGCTGCCAGATCGGCCAGGGGATGCTTCCAGATCAGCGCCACTGCACTGGCCCCGGCCAGGCAGATATAAATAAAGAGCGCCATCCACGCGGCAGGTACATGAACGTACATGATGCGCACGCTCTCGCCCTGTTGATAATCCGCTGGTGAGGCCCCAAGGGCGAAGACCAGCCCTGCAACAAGGGAGGCGATCATCACGCCGGTGCTCCAGGGCATGATCCTGTTGCTGAGGCGGAGAAAAACATTGGGATTGGCAAAACGGTGCATGGGGCCGATCAAAGTGGCTGAGGGTGAGGGTGAGGCGTTGTTTCTGATGTAGGTTATTCAAGCGCCTGACGCAATGCCGCCGCGCTGGCGATAATGCCCAGCGGCAGGGCGAGAAGCAGCAGGCCGCCGAGAATTTGAAGGTGAGGGGCCGCCGAGAGCCCGGTCAGGGTGGCTTCCACAGCGCCGACCCCGAAGATGAGAACCGGGATATAAAGCGGCAGCACCAGAAGGGTGAGGAGCACGCCGCCACGGCGCGCGCCAATGGTCAGCGCGGCCCCAATAGCACCGATCAGGTTGAGGATCGGCGTGCCCAGGGCCATGCCTGCCATCAGGGCCCAGAAACCGGCGGTTTCCATATGCAGCATCAGGGCCAGCAGGGGTGCAATGATCAGCAGGGGCAGGCCGGTCATCAGCCAGTTGGCGACGCATTTGGCGAGCACCACGGCTTCAAGGGGCAGCGGCGTGATGGCGATCTGTTCCAGGGAGCCATCCTCGAAATCAGCCTGAAACAGGCGTTCCAGGGAAAGCAGGGTGGCGAGCAGGGCCGAAACCCAGACCACACCGGCGCTGATGCGGGCCAGCACGCCGATCTCCGGTCCGATGCCGAGGGGGAAAAGGGTGACGGCGATAAGAAAGAACATGATGGCGATGAATCCATCGCCGCCTTGACGCCAGGCCAGGGAAAGGTCGCGTTTGACGATGATCCAGAATCCGGTCATCGCCCGATTCCGCCCGATGGGCCCTCTGATGGGTTGCCGAGATAAGATTCGTCGTTGGTGTCGAAGCCCTGCAAGCCAGCCAAACCTGTTGGTGGCGCAAAGCGGTCGAGATAAAGCGGTTGGGCGCGGCCCAGAGCCATTTCGGAATGAGTGGCGACGACGACCATGCCGCCGCGTCTCCGGTGGCGGGCGATGGCGTGTTCAAGTGCCGAGACCGATTCCCGGTCAAGGGCCACGGTTGGTTCGTCGAGGAGCCAGATTTCAGCCGGTGAGGCAAGGGTGCGGGCGAGATTGAGCCGCCGTTTCTGTCCGGCCGAAAGCAGGCGACAGGGATAATCGGCCAGATGGTCGAGGCCAAAACTTCCCAAGGCACTGCGGATAATCCCTGGTGGCGGCCGCCCACCGACCCGTAATCCGGCCCAAAAGCTGAGATTCTCGGTGAGGGTCATCGACGCCTTCACGCTGTCGAGATGGCCCACATAATGGAGGCGGGCGTGATGCTCTTCCGGCTCATCGTCAACCGGGTTTCCGCACCACATCATGCGCCCGAAACCGGGCTTGGCGAGCCCGGCCATGATCCGCAGCAGACTCGATTTGCCGCTGCCATTGGGGCCAAGCAGAACCAGGGCGTCGCCGGGGTCGAGGGCAAAATCGAGGCCGGTAAAAACCGTTCTTCCGCCCCGCAGACAGGTCAGGGCTTCGCCGCTAAAACGGTTCATCTGTACGTCCTGTAACACGTCCTGTAAGACGCCTTGCAAGACGCTTTGGTCTGGTCGGAGAGAAAGCTTGTCACGTTCGACACAATTATCCTTTTGGCATCCTTTTGGGGTGCTGGCGGTTAGTATAGCCCGATACCGCTATTTTATCAGAGGATTGAGCTACCATATATAGGAAGGTGGAGCGAATCGGAAAGGCCCCGTTTTCCGCCACAGGGACTGGACAGGGCGCAGAATCAAGATATCTTGAGGCACCTTTTGCTAGAGGAGTAAAGATCAGGTGAGTGGAGAAAGCGGGAAAAAAAGTTCGGCACGCCGGAAGTTAAACGTTAATGGCCGCGATTATGTCTATTACAGCCTTGAGGCCGCCGGTCTTGACGGTCTTGAGCGCCTGCCGTTCTCGCTTAAGGTGCTGCTCGAAAACCTGCTGCGCCATGAGGACGGCAAGACGGTGAACCGCGCCGATATTGAGGCTCTTGCTGCTGGCGTCGGGTCCGGGGCGTCGGGTCGCGAGATTGCCTATCGTCCGGCCCGCGTCCTGATGCAGGATTTTACCGGCGTTCCTGCGGTCGTTGATCTGGCGGCCATGCGTGATGCCATGGCGGCGCGTGGTGGTGGTGCTGAACGGATAAATCCTCTTTCTCCGGTCGATCTCGTCATTGATCATTCGGTGATGGTCGATTATGCGGGGAGTGCCGATGCTTTTGAGAAAAACGTCGCTGCCGAATTTTCCCGTAATGGCGAGCGCTATGCTTTTTTGCGCTGGGGCCAGACGGCGTTTGATAATTTCCGCGTCGTCCCGCCGGGCACCGGCATCTGCCATCAGGTCAATCTGGAATATCTGGCCCAGACCGTCTGGACTCGCGAGGAAGACGGAGAGACGATCGCTTATCCCGACACTTGTGTCGGCACCGACAGTCATACGACCATGGTCAACGGCCTTGGGGTTTTAGGCTGGGGCGTCGGCGGTATCGAGGCCGAAGCGGCCATGCTCGGCCAGCCGATCTCGATGCTGGCACCCGATGTGGTTGGCTTTCGACTTGAAGGCACGCCGAAGGAAGGTATTACGGCGACCGATCTGGTGCTGCTTGTGACCGAGATGCTGCGCGCCCATGGGGTGGTTGGCAAGTTCGTCGAATTTTTTGGTCCCGGTCTCGATCATCTTTCCCTGCCCGACCGCGCGACTTTGGCCAATATGGCCCCGGAATACGGTGCCACCTGCGGCTTTTTCCCCATCGATTCCGAAACCCTGCGTTTTCTCGCCTTTTCTGGCCGCGACCCTGATCGTGTCGCCCTGGTTGAAGCCTATGCCAAGGCCCAGGGCCTGTGGCGGGATGGGTCAAGTCCCGAGCCTCAATTCAGTCAGTTCCTGTCGCTGGATATGGCGCAAGTCGAGCCTTCTCTTGCCGGACCCAAACGGCCCCAGGACCGGATCGCACTTTCCCATGCCGCCAAATCATTCGCTGAAATTTTGCCCACCCTTCAGGGCGATGGCGGTGCGCCGCGAGCCCGTAAGGTCGAGGGCGCAGATCACGAGTTGCGCGATGGTGACGTGGTTATTGCCGCCATTACCAGCTGTACTAATACTTCTAATCCCAGCGTTATGATCGCCGCCGGGCTTTTGGCGAAGAAGGCCGTGGCGTTGGGGCTTGTCGTCAAACCCTGGGTCAAGACGTCGCTGGCACCGGGCAGTCTGGTGGTTGCCGACTATCTTGAAGCCGCCGGTGTCCAGGGTGATCTGGATGCGCTCGGCTTTAACATCGTCGGCTATGGCTGCACTACATGCATCGGCAATTCCGGGCCGTTGGCCGAAAACATTTCCGCCGCCATTGATGGCAGTGATCTGGCGGTCTGTTCGGTGCTTTCGGGCAATCGCAATTTTGAGGGCCGTATCAGTCCGCAGGTCAAGGCCAACTATCTGGCCTCGCCGCCACTGGTGGTTGCCTATGCCCTGGCCGGGACGCTGACCCGCGATATTCTCACCGAACCCCTGGGCAAGGGAAGCGACGGCAATCCGATTTATCTGAAAGATGTGTGGCCGTCGAATGCGGAGATCAGCCAAGCGCTGGACACGGCGCTGACGCCGGAAATGTTCCGCGCCCGGTATGCCAATGTTTTTGAAGGCCCGGCCGAATGGCAGGCGGTCAAGACGGCCACCGGCACCACCTTTGCCTGGGATGATGCCAGCACCTACGTCAAAAATCCGCCTTATTTCACCGGCGCGATAACCGGGCCTCGGGACTTTACCGATCTGACCGCCGCCCGCGCCTTGGCCTTGCTTGGTGATTCGGTGACCACCGATCATATTTCTCCGGCTGGCGGTATTAAACCAGATGGTCCGGCAGGTACCTATCTGGTCGAACACGGAGTGAGCCCGGCTGAGTTTAATTCTTACGGCGCACGGCGCGGCAACCACGAAGTAATGATGCGCGGCACCTTTGCCAATGTCCGTATCCGCAATGAAATGGCACCGGGCACCGAAGGCGGCTTGACCACCCATCAGCCCTCGGGCGAGGTCATGCCGATCTATGACGCGGCGATGAAATACGCAGATGAAGGTGTGCCGCTGATCGTTGTGGCGGGCAAGGAATATGGCACTGGCTCATCGAGGGACTGGGCGGCCAAGGGACCGATGTTGCTCGGTGTTAAGGCGGTGATCGCCGAAAGCTATGAGCGTATCCATCGCTCTAATCTCGTCGGCATGGGGGTTCTGCCCCTGCAGTTTGAAAAAGATGTCAGCCGCAAGACATTGCGACTCGACGGCAGCGAGACGTTTGACCTGACCGGCCTGGCCTCGGGGATCACGCCGGGTATGAAGGTGCGGGCAATTATTCATCGGGCCGATGGATCGGCCGAGGATGTGGATCTATTATGCCGGATCGATACCCTGGACGAGGTGGATTACTATCGCCACGGAGGAATCCTGCCCTATGTTCTGGAAAACTTGCTCAAGGCGTAGCCTCAAGCGATCTCTGCCGGATTGTCGATCGGTCGGATTGTTTGTCGTTCTCGTTCTGCTTTCCGCCACTCTTTCGGCTTGCGGTGCCTCTTCCCCGCGCCATGCCGAAAAATTTCTCAGCCGCCATGGAATAGATAGCCCAACGTCGCAAGCCTTCACCATGTGTTACGGCTATGGCTGTCGGCGCTCTCAGTATATTGAGTTGACGGCGGCGGATTGGGACCCGGTGCGAGAGCTGTTCACACCATTGCCTGCAGACGCCGAGGCTGAACGCGCGGCAATTCAGGGCGCGGTCGCTTTACTGGAACAAAAGACCGGTGATGTGGTGGGAACAAAGCTCGACAAGGGGGGCAGCAAAATGGGTTTGGGCAATCCCTATCAACTGGATTGCGTCGATGAGTCCCTGAATACGACAAATTATCTCATCCTGATGAAGAATGACGGCTTGTTGCGGTTTCACGATCTTCGCGGCCCGGCGACCAGGGGGTTCTTCATTGCCGGCTGGCCCCATACGACAGCGGCGATTATGGAAACGGAAGGAGGTGCCGCTTATGCCGTTGATTCGTGGTTTTTCGATAACGGCGTGCCGCCGGTTATTCTGCCGATTGCTGAATGGCAGGGGGGCTGGGACCCGGAAGACGGCTAAATTATTTTTGTAGCGCTTCGTACCGGCCCTTCTTCACCATTCCGGTGCAATACCCAGCGCCGCAAGATCTGGGCGGGTCTTGCGGCTCACCGAGATGTGATTGGCAAGTGAGCCTGTCTCTCTACTATTTTTAGCTGATGCAAAATATATTCAAATATCTTTCGGCGGCTTTTTTCCTTATCGGGGCGGGGCTTTTCTTTCCCACGGCTTCTGTCCGGGCCGAGAGCCCGGCACCGGTGGTAGTTGAATTGTTCACCTCTCAGGGCTGTTCTTCCTGCCCGCCAGCGGACGCCTTTCTTAATGATCTGTCCCGCCGTGACGATGTTATCGCGCTCTCCCTTCATGTGGATTATTGGGATTACATCGGCTGGGAAGACCCCTTTGCAACGCCTGAGTCGACCAACCGCCAGCGTCGTTATGCGCCAGTTCTTGCTGCGCGTTCCATCTATACGCCGCAAATGGTTATCGACGGGGCGGCCCATGAGGTTGGCTCAAAGCGCAAGGCGATTACCCGGCTTAT
>JABJES010000276.1 GCA_018663165.1 Rhodospirillaceae bacterium | reverse complement strand
GTCGCGCCCTGGATCTGTCCGGCCGTGGTTGGCGTGGTCGTGCCAGTATCGACAAGGACTTCACCGCTGACGTTAATTGTCACGCCTAAGGCCGTTTTGGGGATGGAAATCGATGGCTGGAGTAGATAGCCGTCGGGGGTTACGATCTCGCCGTTTGCGCTCAGTTGGAAGGAGCCCGCACGGGTATAGGCAACGTCGCCACTTGGCAATGTGACCTGGAAATAGCCTTTGCCCTGAAGGGCAATGTCGAGAGGGGCGTCGGTCAGGGTCAGGTTGCCCTGGGAGGGGATGCGATAAACCGCTGCCGTGCGCACGCCCAGACCGAGCTGAATGCCGGCCGGAACGACCGTGCCAGCATCCGAAGAGGTGGAGCCAACGCGGCGCTGGTCCTGATAAAGCAAGTCCTGAAACTCGGCTCTTTGGCGTTTGTAAGCGGTGGTGTTCATATTGGCGATGTTGTTGGAAATAACCTCAACATTGAGCTGTTGGGCCAACATGCCGGTCGCGGCGATACTTAAGGATCTCATGGGGTCTCTCCTTCCCTAATTTTTCTCGTTAAAAACTAATTTATCAGGCGACCCGCGCCAGCTTGTCGATGGCGCTCATCTGTAGCCCATGGTCGATATCGAGTGCTTTTTGGGTTCCACGATAAGCCTGATGGGTCGCGATCATTTTCGACATTTCCAGGATCGGGCTGACGTTGGATTGTTCGATCATCCCTTGAGCAACGAGCGCATCCGTGGCGACCTTCAGGCCGCCAGCCGGTGCGGTATAAAGGCTGTTTCCGGCCCGCCTAAGGCTCTGAACGTCATCAAAATCAACAAGTTGCAGGCGACCAACGGTGGTTTCCTGATTGAGGCTTGCGCCGTCCGCACCCGTACGGGTGTAAGATATCGTGCCGTCGGGCGTTATCTCGATTTCCTGGGCATCTTCGGGGATGGTGATCTGTCCCCGGTCTCCCATAACCTTGTAGCCATCGGCATTTACCAACAGGCCCTGATTGTTCATGGTCATACGACCATTGCGGGTATAAAAGCGCTGTTCATCGGGGCTTTCGACAACGAGGAATCCCTGGCCTTTAACGGCGACGTCGAGGGGGCCGTCGGTGGCGGTAAAGGCACCCTCTGTCATATCCCTGTATTCGTCTGCATGGGAGACATAGGAGAGTTCACCGCTACGCCCCGCATTAGCGAGGTGCTCGCTGAACAAAATATTTTGTGCCTTGTAGCCGGTGGTGTTCGCATTGGCGATATTATTGGCGATGGTATCCATCTGCTGGCGCAGAGCCACCTGTCGTGACAACGCGATCGAACCTGCATTTTCAAGTGCCATTGGCCTAAATCCGTTTGATGTTGACCCAAAACTAAACTTCCCGTTCTGGGTTGCATGACCTGTGCCAAATATATTTCTGATTAATATCAGCGAGTTACGTGCAATTATGCGGTAACGCCAGAGTTGCTTACATACGCTGGCGGCAGGCTTTGCCGGGTAGTTATTGCCAATTTCCCCTTGTCTGCCTGTCGCGCTTTATCAGCCGAAAAAGTCCTAAGGGGGGCTTAAGGAAATCCTTCCCGAAAGCTCCTTTGATGAAGAAACAGAGGAGGGATAAAAAAGCCTCAATGGTCGATCTCAATAGTTCGTTAACCAAAAAAAGGTGTAATGTGGGTAGATGTATTTATATTGATTGATAATTCTGGCCCGGTTGTTGCTTGGTCAGGATCAAATGAATTACTCGTTATAAAAGTGCAGGGGGCAGAATGTCCGACGAAGATGAAGAAGAATATGAAGATGATGAAGACGGTGAAGGAGAAGACGGAGAGGAATCTGCCTCAGGCGGTGGTCTAAGCGGGAAGCAGATCGTTCTTTTCATAGCAGTGCCGCTTCTTCTTATCGGCGGTATCGGTGCCGGGCTCTATTTTTCCGGTGTGATTGGCGGGGGCCAGGAAGGTACTGTTGAGGTCGGCGAGAACGGCGAGATGATAATGGAGGAGCATGGACCGCCTAAGGATGCTGTCTTTTACGAGCTTCCAGAGCAACTCGTGAACCTGAACGCTTCAGGGCGCCGGTCGAGCTTTTTAAAGGTTAAGGTAACTCTTGAATTGCAGAGTCAGGAGGATGTTTTGAAACTCGAAGCCGTCATGCCGCGGATCGTTGATAACCTTCAGGTTTATCTCAGAGAGTTGCGAGCTGAGGATTTACGAGGTTCTGCCGGCACCCAGCGGCTGAAGGAGGAGCTTCTTTCACGGATTAAGGTTGCAGCGCAACCGGCCGTTGTGAATGACGTTCTTTTTAAGGAATTTCTGGTACAATAGGGCTTAGGGACTTAATTATGGTCCCAGTTTGAGGTCACCATGGCTGATGTAAGTGAACAGGTCGACGAAGCTCCCGCTGAGGAAATGAGCGAGGAAGAGCGCATGGCTGCCGAATGGGAGGCCATGGCCGGCGACGATGACGGCGAAGCTGGCGGTGAAGCTGGCGGTGAAGCTGGCGGTGAAGCTGGCGGTGAAGCTGGCGGTGACGGCGACGGTATGACCGATGAGGAACGTGCGGCTGCCGAATGGGAAGCCATGGGCGATGGCGACGGCGATGGCGACGAAGAAAGTGGTCAGACCTCGCGAGTTCTCGATCAGGATGAAATTGATAGTCTTCTTGGTTTCGACGATGACGGTTCAGGCGGCCCCGACAGTGGGGTCATGGCCATTATCAATTCTGCTCTTGTTTCCTATGAACGCCTGCCGATGCTGGAGGTTGTCTTCGACCGGCTCGTGCGTATGCTCTCGACCAGTCTTCGCAACTTTACCTCTGATAATGTTGAAGTCTCCCTCGATAATATTACCTCGGTGCGTTTCGGCGATTATCTCAACAGTATTCCCCTGCCAGCGATGTTGGCGGTGTTTAACGCGGAAGAATGGGATAATTACGGCCTTGTTACTGTTGATAGTTCTCTCATCTATTCGATCGTCGATGTTTTGCTCGGCGGGCGACGGGGCACGGCACCGATGCGAATTGAGGGGCGGCCTTACACCACCATTGAACGGACTCTGGTCAGTCGCCTGATCCAGGTTTTTCTCTCTGATCTTTCCGCCGCTTTTGATCCCTTGAGTCCGGTTACTTTCCGCTCTGAAAGGCTGGAGACTAACCCTCGTTTCGCCACCATTGCGCGGCCGGCGAACGCCGCTATTCTGGCAAAACTGCGGATCGACATGGAAGACCGTGGCGGTAAGCTTGACCTTCTGGTTCCCTATGCGACGCTGGAGCCGGTTCGTGAGTTGCTCCTGCAGATGTTTATGGGTGAAAAATTCGGACGTGATTCAATCTGGGAAAACCATCTTGCCGCCGAACTCTGGAAAACAGATGTCAGTATTTCTGCGGTTCTTGACCGTTCTATAATGCCGTTGAAAGACTTGATAAATATGAAGGTTGGCACCCGGTTTATCCTTAATGCGACCGCTGACTCCCTTGTTGAATTGCGCTGTGGTGAACGCACCTTGTTCATGGGACAGATGGGTCGAAAGGGCCTTAATCTGGCAATCCAGGTCACTGATGAGGTCGAGCCCGAAGACGATGAATATACCCATGGGGAAGATTCATGATCCCTTTGATTCTCGATGGTCTGGTTATTGTTCTTCTCGTCGCCACTATCGTCTATTGCGCTCTTCTCAATCGCCGTCTGGGGGCCATGCGGCGTAATGAGGATGAGCTTCAACTGTTAATCGCCAGCTTTAATCAGGCGACGGCCAGGGCCGAGGCCGGAATCGGCGCCTTGAAAAAAGCTGCTGAGGGTGTGCGTGAATCCCTTCATAGCGAGGTCGAAGACGCCAAGGCGCTTTATGACGAACTGTCTTTTATGCTTGAGCGAGGTGATGCTCTTGCCGAACGCATGGGTGGTCGAATTTCGGAGGCTCGGAATGAATTGCCGCAAACAGATGGCGATACGTCGTCTCCTTCAGCCGAATATCAAGAGGAAAGCAAGCTAGATGCTTCGGCTGATGAGGACGAAGAATCTTTCCGCTCACGGGCAGAGCAGGAACTATTAAAAACCCTCGGTATGACGAGATAAATCTTCCCCTTGTCGGTGTTCGTCATACCGCTGATCTTGAGAAAATAAATGAATTTCAGGTTGCGACTCTTTCCTCTCACTATTTTTACCGCCGTCCTGTTGCTGTCTCTGAAAGGCGGCCAGTTCATTGACGGCCTTTCAACCATGTCCGGTTCTTTGCAGGTGGCTCAATCCCGTGCCCAATCCTCTGAGGATGCTGCAGAAACTGAAGATGAAGCGGATGACGAGGATACGTCAGATGAGGAGGCCAACCTTCTTGATGAGGCGGTTGAG
>JABJES010000275.1 GCA_018663165.1 Rhodospirillaceae bacterium | reverse complement strand
CGGTGCAGATGGCGCAGTGGGCACGGCGGTTCCCGGACAGATCGGGGTTAAAAAGGCGCTGGCCGTTCTCGGCCCTCTGTTGACCGATCCCGGCGTGCTCAAAATCGGCCATAACATTAAATACGATATGGCGGTGCTGGCCAGTTACGGCCAGGAGGTGGCACCCGTCGATGACACCATGCTGCTTTCTTATGTCGAAGAGGGCGGGTTGCACGGCCACGGCCTCGACGAGCTTTGCGAGATAAATTTCGCCCATACCAATATCAAGTTTTCGCAAGTCGCCGGGGTGGGAAAAAAACAGGTGACGTTTGATTACGTGTCGGTGGATGTGGCCCTGGACTATGCCGCCGAAGATGCCGACATGACGCGCCGTCTTTACGCTGTTCTCAAACCGCAACTGGTCGCCGCCCAGGTGACGAACGTCTATGAAACCATTGAACGACCGTTGATCCCGGTGCTGGTGGCGATGGAGCGCGAAGGCATCAAGGTGGATGAAAAAGTGTTGCGCGCCCTGTCAAAAGATTTCGAAAAGCGCATGGCGGCGTTTGAACTGACCGCCCATAAACTGGCGGGGCGTGAGTTTGCCCTGGCCTCGCCCAAACAACTGGGTGAGGTGCTGTTCGATGAGATGGGAATCCCCGGTGGCAAGCGCGGCAAGTCGGGGCAGTATGCAACCGGTGCCGGTGTGCTCGATGATCTTGCCGCACAGGGTCATGATCTGCCCCAGGTGATTTTGGACTGGCGGCAGATCGCCAAACTGAAATCCACCTATACCGATGCTCTGATCGCCCAGATCAACCCAAAGACCGGGCGCGTTCATACGTCGTATTCCATGGCCGCCACCTCAACCGGCAGGCTCGCCTCATCTGATCCGAACTTGCAGAACATTCCCGTGCGCAGTGAAGAGGGGCGGAAAATCCGCGCCGCCTTTGTCGCCGAAAAAGGCAATGTTCTTCTCTCGGTGGATTACTCGCAGATCGAGCTGCGCCTGCTTGCCCATGTGGCCGGTATCGATACCTTGAAAGAGGCCTTCCGCGACGGGCAAGACATTCATGCGCTGACCGCCTCTCAGGTGTTCAATGTGCCGATGGAAAAGATGGACGGTGAAACCAGACGCCGGGCCAAGGCGATTAATTTCGGTATCATCTATGGCATCTCGGCCTTTGGTCTGGCCCGCCAGCTCGGCATTTCAAACGGCGAGGCGAAGGAATTTATCGACGCCTATTTTGAGCGCTATCCAGGCATTCGCGATTACATGGAAGTGACCAAGGAAGAGGCGCGGGAACACGGCTATGTGACGACCATCTTCGGGCGCAAATGTTTTACCCCTGGTATTAAGGACAGGAATGGCGCGCGGCGACAATTCGCCGAGCGCGCCGCCATCAATGCGCCGCTCCAGGGGGCTGCGGCCGATATTATCAAGCGCGCCATGCCACGGGTGCAGACGGCCTTGGCGCAAAGCGGGCTGGGGGCAAAAATGCTGCTCCAGGTCCATGATGAATTATTGTTCGAAGTGCCGGAAAAAACGGCTGAAAAGACGGCAGCCCTGGTCAAGGAAATTATGGAAGGGGCGTGCGAACCGGCCCTGACCTTATCGGTGCCCCTCACCGCCGATATCGGTATCGCCAAAAATTGGGCGGAAGCGCACTAGGGGGCGAAGTTCCCACGAAAAAACCTTAAACGCGCAGCGTTGAAACCCCGGCCCTGATGTGCCGGGTTTTATTATGCCCCCAGCACGAGGATTGTCACCGCACCTGTGGCGATGGCGGCAAAGGTCAGCATCATGCCGGTAAATCGGAATTTCATTGGTGTGTCGGCGCTTTTGGTGCCGTGGTAATGGGCCAGCCTGCCGATCAGGAAGGCGAGGTTGAGGCCGTGGACGAGCCAGCCTTGCGCCCCCATCATTTCAGCAAAGGCGAAGAGCAGGATGGCGATCGGCATATATTCAGCGCAATTGCCCTGGACACGGGCGGCGCGTTCGAGCTCTGCGTCGCCTGCGGAGCCGATGGAAATTCGTTTAACCTGCCGCATTTTGCCAACGCGCATCGAAAGGTGGAGAAAGAAAAGCGCCAGCACGGCGGCGTAAACCGGCGTGATGGCAAGGGTGAGTTGATGTTCCATGTGATGTTCCCCCAAGTGGTTGGATTTGAGGCAATGAGTAAACATGAAAAAACCCCCGACGCCAATCGACGCCGGGGGTTTTGACGGATGTTTGAGAAGAGCGTCGCCTAGGCGGCGTCTTCGAGCTTCCATTTATCGGGGGCGGCGTTGACCCGCT
>JABJES010000273.1 GCA_018663165.1 Rhodospirillaceae bacterium | reverse complement strand
TCAAAGCGTTCCGCCATCTTGTCTTTTTCAGGATCGGAGGAATAAACCCCATCCACCTTGGTCCCCTTGAGCAGTGCTTCACAGCCCATTTCAGAGGCCCGAAGCGAGGCCGCAGTATCGGTGGTGAAAAATGGATTACCGGTACCTGCGGCAAAAAGAACAATCCGGCCCTTTTCCATGTGGCGGATAGCGCGGCGGCGAATATAAGGTTCACAGACAGTCGCCATAGGAATCGCTGAGAGAACGCGGGTTGGCGCGCCAGCCTTTTCAAGAGCATTTTGTAGGGAAAGGGCGTTGATGACCGTCGCCAACATGCCCATATAATCACCGGTCGCCCGGTCCATCCCTTGGGCCGCGCCAGCCAGGCCGCGATAAATATTACCACCGCCAACAACCAGCGCCACCTGAACGCCCATTTTATGAACGCTGGCAATTTCCTCGGCTATGCGATTAACCGTTTGGGGATCGACACCATATTCCTGACCTCCCATCAAGGCCTCGCCGGATATTTTCAACAATACCCGGCGATACTGGATATCGCTGTCGTTTGGCATTTCGGAATCCGTTGAACTGGCGTCCACGTTTATCACCCCCTCAGATATGATGTCCGGCCCTGTAACAGAGCAGCACCACTTTAAGCGCCTACCCTCTCAAGATCATACACCAAAGTCGGGATTTTCACCCCCCTCCGGCGAAAAAAAGAATGTTCCGCCAGGAAGCTAAAATGAGTGAATTAATTACCGGCGGCAGCAGCCACTTCGGCGGCAAAATCCTCTTCCTTGCGCTCAATCCCCTCGCCCAGGGCAAAACGGACGAAACCGGTGATCTTGATCGGCCCACCGCATTCCTTGGACGCAGCCTCAAGGGCCTCTGATACCTTGCTTTCACCGTCAATGACGTAGGTTTGCTCAAGCAGAACGACTTCTTCGTAATATTTGCGCAAACGACCGACAAGCATCTTTTCAATAATCTCTTCAGGCTTGCCGGTGGCTCGTGCCTGATCGGCCAGAATGTTGCGCTCACGCTCAACCAGCGCCGGATCGAGATCTTCCTTGGAAATGGATTGAGGGCTGGCGGCAGCAATATGCATGGCAATCTGCTTGCCGTAATTGCGCAGGGCCGTTTCATCCCCGTCTGATTCAAGAGCCACGAGAACCACAATCCGGCCAAGCCCCGGCGCCGCAGCGGCATGGACATAGCCGGTGACGACACCCTTAGATACTTCGAGGCGAGCGACACGACGCAAAGACATATTCTCGCCGATGGTGGCAACCATATCGATTAGTTCATCGCCGACGGAGCGGTCTGCACCGGGATAGGCAGCAGCGCCGAGGGCCTCGATATCATCGATTTTATCGCTCGTGGCAAGGGATGCGACGGTCGCGGCAAATTTCTGGAAACTTTCGTTGCGGGCAACAAAATCGGTTTCTGAATTGACCTCAACAATGGCTCCGGAGCGACCCTCCTCATGGAGAGCCACAAGGCCTTCGGCGGCCACACGGCCAGCTTTTTTTGCGGCGGAAGAAAGACCTTTTTTGCGCAGCCAGTCAACGGCATCTTCAAGGACGCCATCGGTTTCACTAAGGGCCTTTTTGCAGTCCATCATGCCAGCGCCGGTGCTTTCACGCAGCTCCTTGACCAAAGAGGCGGTTATCTCGGCCATAATTCTTCCTCACTAATAATAATTGCAGCTAAAAATCAGGGTTTTCCGGGGGAACACCCGTCGGATCAACCCTCTTAGGAATCAGCTTTTTTCGCAGCCGCTTTCTTATCGGCAGGCTTCTTATCAGCAGGAGCTGCCTTTTTTGCCGCAGGCTTCTTATCGGCAGGCTTCTTATCAGCAGGAGCCGCCTTTTTTGCTGCAGGCTTCTTATCAGCAGGCTTCTTATCGGCAGGCTTCTTATCAGCAGGAGCCGCCTTTTTTGCCGCAGGCTTCTTATCGGCAGGCTTCTTATCGGCAGGCTTCTTTTTTGCTGCAGGCTTCTTAGCCTCAACCTTTTTGGCCTCAGCTTCCACAGGTGCGGCTTCACTTGTGGTTTTTTCACTGCTCGCCTCGACCGGAGCGACTTTCTCGGCCTGTTCCACCATGGCGCTGGAAAGATCTTCTATCGGTGCTTCGGCAAGTGCCCCAGCATCGGGAACCGAATGGCTAAGAGCCTCCTGAAGGCCATCAAGCACCGTATCGGCGACAAGTTGGCAATAAAGGTCAATCGCCCGCATGGCATCGTCATTACCGGGAATGGGGAAAGCAACCTCATCAGGATCACTGTTACTATCGACGACGGCGATAACCGGAATGCCGAGTTTTTTGGCTTCCTCAATGGCAATTGATTCTTTCACCGTATCGATAACAAAAAGAAGATCAGGGATACCACCGAGCTCGCGAATACCGCCAAGGGTCTTTTCCAGCTTTTCACATTCACGCTGAAGTCCGAGGCGTTCTTTCTTGGTCAGAAGAGAGGTTTCTTCGGCCAGCATCTCATCCAGTTGACGCAGACGCTTTATGGAGTGGGAAATGGTGCTCCAATTGGTCAGCATACCGCCAAGCCAACGGTGATTAACGTAATACTGGCCGCAACGACGGGCATTATCAGCTAGCGGCTCGGCGGCCCGGCGCTTGGTGCCGACAAAGAGGATGCGGCCACCGCTTGCGGCGACGTTCCTGATCTCGGCAAGGGCCCGATAGAGCATCGGCACGGTCTGCTGAAGATCGAGAATATGAATCCCGTTGCGGGCACCAAAAATATAAGGTGCCATCTTGGGGTTCCAGCGACGGGTGTGATGGCCGAAATGAACGCCAGCTTCCAAGAGCTGACGCATGGTATACGTCGGAATCGACATTATTCAGTTTCCTTTTCCGGTTGAACCTCCGCGGGAGAACGTCCCTTTGAAATTGGCCACAATGACCATTCCAGGGACACCGGAGCGACGAGGCAAACTATGGTCTGCAAAGCCGCGTTCCCGCGTGTGAATTTAACAAGCGCTGGTAATTACCCCCCTAACAGGAGAAAGGCAAGGAGAATCGGGGTAAAAGAAGCGGATTTCAGAGAGAATCAAGCTGATTGAAGTCGAATAATCACATCAACATCGGTAATCTTGCTTTTAAAGGGAATATCGTCGGCCATAGAGACTTCGATCTCTGATCCTGGGATATCAACCAGAGCACCCTCATTCTCGTGATAGAAATGGTAATGATCATC
>JABJES010000092.1 GCA_018663165.1 Rhodospirillaceae bacterium | reverse complement strand
TGGTTGCGCGGCCCCTTGCGCGACTGGGCCGAGGAATTGATATCGGAATCCCGCCTCAAGGCCGAAGGCCTGATTAATCCCCAACCGGTGCGCCGGGCCTGGTCGGAACACCTTTCGGGTCGACGCAACAACCAGCACGCCTTGTGGAACGTCCTGATGTTCCAGGCCTGGAACGCAACCCGCAACAGCGCTTTAGACGGATAAGGTCGTTTAGATGGGTAAATACCGCCAGGGACAGGACAAGCCAAAGCTCCTCTACTTCGTCTCGGAGGATTGGTATTTCTGCTCGCACCGGGCCCCCCATGCCCGCGCCGCACGAGAGGCCGGATACGAAGTGGTGGTGGTCTGCCGGGAAAATACCCATGGTGGACAAATTCGCAATGAGGGCTTTCGACTTATCCCCCTCAACCTCAAACGGCGCAGCAAGAACCCCCTGCGTGAGCTTTCAACGCTTTTCTCCCTGATCCGTATTTACGCCCGCGAGAAACCCGATATCGCCCAGCATGTAGCAATCAAGCCGACCCTTTACGGTTCATTCGCCGCCTGGGTGACCGGCGTGCCCCAGGCGGTCAATTCGGTGGCTGGAATGGGCTATATTTTTATATCGAATGATCTTGCCGCCCGCATACTGCGCCCTCTGATCCGTCTGGGCTTCCGCTGGCTGCTTAATCACGGCAACAATCACGTTATTCTGCAAAACCCGGATGATCTTAAAATGCTGACCGAGGCCGGAATTCTTGACCCGGACCGGGTAACAATTATTCCCGGTTCCGGTGTCGACATCAAAGCCTTTGCCCCCTCACCTGAACCAGCTTCCAGCCCCGACAACCCGCCCATCGCCCTGCTGGTCTCACGAATGCTCTGGGACAAGGGGATCGGTGAGCTGGTCGCCGCGGCGCGCCTGTTGTATGAGCGCAAGACGCCGATCTGCATCCATCTCGCCGGGGGGCCGGACCCGGAGAACCCTGCCACCATCAATGAAAGCCAGCTTAAAGCCTGGGTGGAGGAAGGTGTTATCGAATGGCTGGGGCCACGCGACGATATCGCTGACCTTCTCAAAAAATCCCATATAGCGGTTCTGCCCTCTTACCGCGAGGGCCTGCCGAAAAGCCTGCTCGAAGCGGCCAGTGCCGGGCGACCAATTGTCGCCAGCGACGTGCCGGGATGCCGTGAAATCGTCGAAGACGGAAAAAACGGTCTCCTCGTCCCGGTGCGCAGCAGCATGCCGCTCGCCGACGCCCTGGAACGGCTTGCCACCGACAAGGGTTTGCGCCAAAAGATGGGAGCCGAGGGACGACGCATGGTGGAGGAAAAATTTGCCGAAGGCCTTATCACGGCGCAGACCGTCGCCCTGTATGACCGACTGATCGAGCGCAATGACGCAATATAGCCGGGCACCTATAATAACGCCCTCCCGGAACCCTGAATGACACCGATGACCGAAATAGATCTTATCGCCAAATACGACCAAATGGTGCCGCGCTATACGAGCTATCCCACCGCACCACATTTTTCACCCGCCATCGGACCGGATGACTATGCCGCCTGGCTGGCCGAGGTGCCTAAGGGCACACCCCTGTCCCTCTATCTCCATATTCCCTATTGCGACACCATGTGCTGGTTCTGTGGCTGCACCACCAAGATCGTCAATCGCTATGAACCGATAAAGGCCTATCTTGAGTGGCTGTGTGCTGAAATTGCCATGGTGGCGGAGAGGCTGAAAAGCCGTCACCCCGCCACCTATATCCATTGGGGCGGCGGCACCCCGACAATTTTGAAACCGGCCGATATCCTTATCCTCACCGATACCCTGCGTCGCCATTTCGACTTTGCGCCAAATGGCGTTTTCGCCGTCGAAATCGATCCCCGTGAAATGACCCGGGATATCGTTACAGCATTAGCCAAAGCCGGAGTAACCAGGGCCAGCCTCGGAGTTCAGGATTTCAATCCGGATGTACAAAAAGCCATCAACCGCATCCAGCCCTATGAAATGACGAAACAGGTTATCGACTGGCTGCGCGCCGACGGAATCGAGGAGATTAATCTCGATCTTATGTACGGCCTGCCCTATCAGTCTGAGGCTGGCATTATCGAGACCGTGGACCGCGCCCTGACCCTGGAGCCCAGCCGGTTGGCGCTTTTCGGCTATGCCCATGTGCCATGGATGAAAAAGCACCAAAAACTGATCGACGAAGCGGCTCTACCCGACAGCCAGGAACGATGGGCCCAATACACTGCGGCCAGGGAACATCTGATCGGAAAAGGCTTTGTCCCTGTCGG
>JABJES010000272.1 GCA_018663165.1 Rhodospirillaceae bacterium | reverse complement strand
GGCGGCCTCGATCAGGATTTTGGCCGGGCCGGGCGGTGGTGTCACCGGGCCGATAGCACCGCCGAAGCGAAAGGGGTGAGCGGGGCAGGGGGCGGTCCATTGCTCACTGAAGGCAAGCGGGTAGATATCCCGCCCATTGGCGAGGAAAAGCAGCGACAGCGGTGTGCCCGAGACCTGACGCTGGAAAAAGACCGTCCCATCAGATGGGCATCCCTCGCTGGCCTTCTGGATGCCGACCCCGCCCGATCCACCGATGGGTTTTGTGAGCCAGTTCGTAGGGTCGGTTGGTGCGGTGAGGGAGGTTTCAGGGTGGGGGACGCTCAAGCGCTTCAGCAGGGGAAAAAAACGCGCCGGGTCTTTCAGCGCTGCCAGGGCAGCGACTGAATTGCCGAGAAGGGGGCGCCCTGCTGTGGCCAGTTCGGCCAGTAAATCCGGGTGGTTCTCGAATCCGGCGCCGTAAACCAGAGGCGCGTGGGAAGGGGCGAGGCGGTGGGCGGCGTCAAGCAAGGAGGTGGCGTTAAAGCCGCCATTTGCATCAGTGTCGATCCGGGATAGCTTTTCGGCGATAGCGTTTGTGTCACTATCGCCGAAAAGATCGAGAACGATTGAAGCGTAACCGGCCTTCTGCACCGCTGCGGCCAGAGAGCGGCCGGACAGCGCGACAATCAGGAATGTGTCAGGGGGCTTAAGCAATCCCGACGAGTTTGCGGGCGACTTCCGTGGCTTCCTCAAAACTGAGATAGAGGGGCTTTTCGGTTTCGCACATGGCCCTGAGCAGACCGGCCTGGGTCTTGACTTTGACATCACCGAAGGTCAGGGGACCAAGGGAGAGAGCGCCGGATTTAAGTTGCTCACCATTGTCATGGAGACCAACGCCGGCGATGCCGGCTGGCGGCACTGCATTGGCATCGGCGACCACCTTGATTTGGGGTGCTGTAGCCATCTGTTCCTCGCTCAACACCTGGGTCCCGGCGCGGGCGGCGCAGAAGACGATGTCGGCATCGGCAAGCAGCGCGGTGTTTAACTCATCGGTGCTGCCATCGGCGGGAATAAGATCGACGCCAAAACGGGCCTTGTAATCATCGGCGCGTTTCTTGACGTTGCCGACGCCGTCATACCCAACCAGCACGCCGGTGGCACCGGCCTGGGCGCAAATGACGCCGGAAATGCTGCCGACAATGCCCTTGCCGCCATAGATGACGACCTTTTTGCCTTTAAGGGTGGTGTCGAACTTGTCTTTGAGCAGTTTCTCCGTGCAGGCCACCATGGCGGCCGCAGTGGTGAAGGAACCGGCGGGATCCGGGAAGACGGAAATTTCGAAGGGCGGCACCATTGCTGCTTTGGCCGCATCCAGCATGTCCAGCGCCAGGGGCGCGTCCTTGCCGCAGATGAAAATGCCGGTGCGCTTGGCGTCCTTGACCGAACGTGAAAAGATGGCGTCTTGGACAAGGCCCTGGACTTCGTTAACGGCCACATTGCTGTACGGCATAACGGCGTCGAACCCGGCGTCCAGCGCCATGTTGACGTCAAAGGGGCTGACATGGACCTGGGGGGTGATCATGTGAAGGATGTATTTTCTGCTCATTGTCATGTTCTTTCAAAACAATTCGTAGCGGCTCTGGCCGCTCAGGAGATGGGGCTGAGATCATGTGTTTCGATCAAGCAACCCTGATTGCGGCCACGGCATAACACGAATTCCAGCGCCGCGTCACCCTTGCTTTTTGCGGCCAGTTTTTCGCGCGCTTTTTCGGCCTCTTGCCGGGTGGCGAAAAGGGCAAAGCCTGTCGGCCCCCAGGAACTCTGGCCATAGCCCTGAACCCCTTGGGCGGCAAGCATTTCCAGAGTTTCAGTCACGGCAGGACTGACATAGCGCCCACCCTGGACCGGAGCAAAATGATCGCCGACGGCATTCTGTAATTCCGTCACCGCCTGGCTGAAGGCGGTAAAGTCCTGTTCCGCTAGCGCCGGCAGGGCCTTCATGACGACGAGACGGCAAAGCCGACCGCTCAATTCATCTGAATAGGGCGGCAGTTCTTCGAAAGCCTTAATCTCACCTGGCCCGTGGAGGCCGCAATCGCCGGGATCGAGGATCAAAAGG
>JABJES010000295.1 GCA_018663165.1 Rhodospirillaceae bacterium | reverse complement strand
GTCGCAATTGGAAATACAGACCAGGGCATCGGCGCAATGGGCATTGACCATATATTCAATCGAATCGGCGATGACCTCGCGGGACGGCAGGGAATAGAGCATACCGTCATGGCCCATGGCGATGCCGTCATCGACTGCGATGGTGTCGAATTCCTTGGCCACGCCGCCTGCTTTTTCGATCTCGCGGGCGACGAGTTGGCCGAGGTCTTTCAAATGCACATGGCCGGGCACAAACTGGGTAAAGGAATTGGCAATGGCGATGATCGGTTTTTCGAAATCACCATCGGTCATACCGGTGGCGCGCCAGAGACTTCTGGCACCGGCCATGTTGCGGCCATGGGTGGATGTGCGGGAACGAAGGGGAGGCATTTTATGACCTGTCAAAATTGGGGTTCGCGAGAGGTGTGAGAATAACGGGGGGAAGCGCCAGAGAAAAGCCCGGATTTCCCCGCCATGAAAAATTTACTCTCCCTTTACGAGATGGGATGGGACGGGCAAGATGTCGAGGATCAAACAAGGGGGGGACGCAAAATGGGAAATATGGACTTTAAAGAGATTTATATCTCCCTCGACGGGCGCTTTAACCGGGCCAAATACTGGCTCGCCTATCTGCCGTTGATCCTGATCAGTCTGTTGGCGACCTATGCCGATTTTTCAACCGGAAGCCTTGATGCTCAAACCGGGATCGGACCGATATCCGCCATCGCGTCGATCATCCTGATCTGGCCGTCGATCTCGCTGGGGGTCAAGCGCTGTCACGACCGGGACCGGTCGGGCTGGTTCCTGCTAATCGGCATCATTCCGTTGCTCGGTGCCTTGTGGATTCTCGTTGAGCTCGGCTTTATGAGGGGCACAGTGGGCGACAACCGTTTCGGTGCCGACCCGCTGGCCGGTCTGGAGACGCCTTAAACGGCGCTAACCCTTTCGTTTAAGCAGAGGGATCACCATCGGCACTTTTTTCTGATACTCCCGGTAGGTATCGCCGAAGATGGAGATCAGGTCTCGTTCTTCGAATTGCAGGGCGATCAGAACATAACCGGTATTGGCCAGTGCAAAGACAAGGTGGCCCAGCGTCATCATTGGCGCCGCCCAGACGACGATGATCATGCCGAGCATGATCGGATGGCGGACGAGTTTATAGAGGAAGGGTGTTTTTAGTTCCGCCTCAGGCGCTTTCCCACCCTTGAGCAGACGAAAGACCTGGGCCAGACCGAACAGATCGAAATGATTGATCAGGAAGGTGCTCAGAACAACGATTACCCAGCCGAGGAAATAAAGCCCCAGAATGGCGCCGGCAATGGTCGGATTTGTGACATTCCAGATGATATCCGTCATCGGAATCCAGTAGATATAGAGAATGGTCAGAACAACCCCTGTGAGAAGGACATAGGTGCTGCGTTCAATCGGTTCGGGGACGATTTTTGTCCACCATGCCTTGAATTCAGGGCGCGCCATGACGCTGTGCTGGACGGCAAACAGAGTAAGAAGCAGCAAATTGGTGACCCAGGGTTCTATCCCGGAGCCCCAGCCCCCCATGTCGATTGATTTTGGAACGTAGAGATCAGCGATAAAACCGATGCCGTAAACGAGCGCCGCCATGGCAAACGCGTAGGACACGATTCCGTAAAGAAAACCCAGTGCTTTCATCATGATATGACTCCCCCGAGAATAAAAAACAAATGCTGGGGCAGCGTATCGAAGATGCTAGCACCTATAGCTTTTAAGACAAGGCCAATAGCTGCGCCGCCGTTGGATGAAAGATTTCCGGCGCATCGGTCATGATGAAATGGCCGCTGGCGGGAATTTCAATGCACTCAATTCCCTCAAGGCGTGAGATCACCGCCATGTTGGCGCTTGTCTCCCCATGGATATAAGCCTTGGCGCAATCGAGCGACTTGAAGATCGCCCCTAATTCGCCACTGTCCGACCATTTAACAAGCGACACCGCACTGCGGTAAAAAGCGCGCGGGTCGCATTGGCGCCCCCACTCTGCCCAGAGCTGCATGTCGACACCTTGTTTCAGGGCGCGGGCGAGGAGATTTGCAAATTTCTCGGCAACGAAGATGTCTTCGTCGTAACTGGCCGATTTGCGCGACAGCAACCCGCCATCTTCATGGTAGAGGTTGCCCTCGACATTGATAAAGGAAGCCAGGGGCAAATCATGGTTTTCGGCGAGAAGCAGCCCGACCGCCCCGCCCATGGAATGAGCGACGATATGGAGCCGGTCGAATTCATAAAGGTCGAGAAGTGCCGCCAGGACCATTGCCTGATCTTCCATGGTGCAGGAAAAACCGGCAATGGCGGGGGTGCCCCCATGGCCGGGCAGATCGGGCACCAGCAGGGTCGCATTGACGAGCGGCCCCTCATCCCAGACATGCGCCGCCTTATGGGCAAAATCAAAGGACGCCTTTTCGCAGCCAAGTCCGTGAATAAAGAGAACCAGATCGGCGGGTTTTTCACCGCTGGTTTCGCCTCTTGGAATACCGTGCCGTTCAAGCAGGGCAAGGTCGAAATCATTCCCGTCATGGGTGACAGATTGGCGGGACGGAGAAAGCATGGGTCTCACATGGCCTCAAGGCGGATAAGAGCTTCTTTCAGTTTGTCTCGCGCCGCCTCAGCCTCACGACATTTGCCGCGCTGTTCCTCGACCACTTCCAGGGGCGCTTTGGCAATAAATTTCTGGTTTGAGAGTTTTTTCTCAAAGCGCGTAATTTCATCGTCCTGCTTGGCGATTTCCTTCATCAGGCGGGCTTTTTCCGCCGCCACGTCGATTGTTCCGGCGAGCGGCAGGATCAGCGTCGCCTCATCAAGCACCGATTGAACCGATCCCTTGGGCACCTCGTCGCCGGTTTCGATAACAGAAAGCCGGGCGAGTGTGGCGATCAGGTCGCGATGGGTGTCGAGACGAGCCAGAGTCTTTTTATCGGCACCGGAAAGGGTCAGGGGAATTTTAGCCCCTGGCGGCACATTCATTTCCGAGCGCACGGCGCGGATCTGGCTGACACATTTGACCACCCAGTTCATCTCGGCCCGGGCCATGGAATCGTCCAGGGCGGCGATAAATTCCGGCCAGGCGGCGGTGATCAGGCGGCCCTCGCGGTTGGTCCCCATCTTTTCCCACAGTTCTTCAGTGATAAACGGCATGAAGGGGTGGAGAAGATGGAGCAAGCCATCAAGGACGAAGGCGGTAACGGCCTTTGTTTCGGCCTGAGCCTCCGGGTTGGCATTATCACCCTCGGCCTGAAGGATCGGCTTGGTAAATTCGAGATACCAGTCGCAGAAAGAACCCCAGGTGAACTGATAGAGAAGATGGGCTGCCTCATTGAACCGATAGGCCTCGATAGCCTCGGCCACTTTTCCCGAGAGAACCGCCAGCTCACCGATGATCCAGCGGTTGACGGTTTCCTGAGACGTCGCCGGGTCGAAATTAATATCCGGCGCACAGCCGTTCATTTCGCAGAATCGCGCCGCATTCCACAGCTTGGTAGCGAAATTGCGATAGCCCTCAACCCGGTTTGCCGAAAGCTTTATGTCGCGGCCCTGGGCGGCAAGGGCGGCCAGGGTAAAGCGCAGGGCGTCGGCACCGAATTCATCGATGACGGTCAAAGGATCAATGATGTTGCCCTTTGACTTCGACATCTTCTGGCCTTTTTCGTCACGCACCAGGGCATGGATATAGACCGTCTTGAACGGCACCTCACCCATGAAATGAAGGCCCATCATCATCATCCGGGCAACCCAGAAAAAGATGATATCGAAACCGGTAACCAGCACGTCGCCGGGATAATGGCGTGCAACATCTTGCGGTGTTTCGTCGGGCCAACCGAGAGTCGAGAACGGCCACAAACCGGATGAAAACCAGGTGTCGAGCACGTCTTCATCACGGTTCAACTCAACGTCCTTGCCGTAATGTTCCTGCGCCTGCTTATAAGCTTCTGATTCATGCTCGGCGACGAAAGGCTTGCCGTCGGGGCCATACCAGGCGGGAATCCGGTGTCCCCACCAGATCTGGCGGGAAATGCACCAGGGCTGGATGTTGCGCATCCATTCAAAATAGGTGTTTTCCCAGTGTTGGGGGACAAACTTGGTCTTGCCGCTCTCAACCGCCTCAATCGCCGGTTGGGCGAGCGTTGCCGCATCCACATACCATTGATCGGTGAGCCAGGGTTCGATCACTTCGCCCGAACGGTCACCGTAAGGGATGACCATGGGATTTTCCTCGATCTTTTCGAGTAGGCCTAAGCTTTCCATTTCGGCGACGATTTTTTTCCGCGCTTCAAAACGATCCATACCGCGATAGGCTTGTGGCACCTCATCGTTGAGGTGGGCATCAGCGTCAAAGACATTAATCAGAGGCAGATCGTGACGACGGCCAACCTCGAAATCATTGAAGTCATGGGCCGGGGTGACCTTGACCGCGCCGGAGCCCTTTTCCGGGTCGGCGTGTTCGTCGGCAACGATTGGGATCGGCCGGTTGACGATCGGCAGAAGGACGTTTTTACCGACCAGATCGCTGTAACGCTCATCTTCCGGATGAACCGCCACGCCGCTATCGCCGAGCATCGTTTCAGGGCGGGTTGTGGCAACGGTTATATATTTATTATCAATGCCTTCTACAGGATACTTAAAGTGCCACATCGAGCCGTTTGTTTCCCGCTGCTCGACCTCAAGATCGGAAATGGCGGTGTGTAGCTTGGGGTCCCAGTTGACCAGTC